>JAZOSY010000132.1:0-27765 GCA_045657385.1 Faecousia sp.
GACGAGATCGATGACGAGCTTGTGCGGCTGTTTGCAAAGCGTATGGAAGTATCGGCGCAGATCGCCGATTACAAAAAAGCAAACGGCCTTCCTATCTATGTGCCTGCAAGAGAGCGGGAAATTCTGCAGGAAGTTGCTGAAAAAGCTGGCCCGGATATGGCCAACTACACAAGAGTTTTGTACTCTATGCTTTTCGAGTTGAGCCGCAGCTATCAGAAAAAGCGCAACAATCAAATCACTTCTCTTTATCAGAACATCACCCATTCCATTGAGAACACCAACAAGCTCTTCCCTCAGGCACCAATGGTCGCCTGTCAGGGTGTTGAGGGTGCCTATTCTCAGATCGCCTGCGAGAAGATGTTTAAATCTCCCTTCATTATGTATTTTAAAAACTTTGAGGGTGTTTTTAACGCAATCGATCAGGGACTATGCCAATACGGCATCCTGCCTTTGGAAAACTCCACCGCAGGCTCTGTGAAAAAGGTTTATGACCTGATGATCTCTCACAATTTCTCTATTGTGAGAACCTCCAGAATGAAGATCGACCACAATTTGGTCGCAAACCCCGGCACAAAGCTTTCCGACATCAAGGAAGTCTACTCCCACGAGCAGGCCATCAATCAATGCAGTGGTTTCTTGTCTTCCATTCCCGGTGTCAAAATCATTCCCGTGGAAAACACCGCTGTTGCAGCAAAGATGGTTTCCGAATCCGGCCGCAACGATGTGGCTGCTATTTCCAGCCGCTATTGCGAGGAGCTGTATGACCTCGAGAATCTGTCTGACTCTATTCAGGATAAAGGCAACAACAGAACCCGCTTCATTTGCATCAGTAAGAACCTGGAGATCTATCCCGGTTCCGACAAGACTAGCATTATGATGGTACTGTCCCATAAGCCCGGCGCTCTGTACAAGGTGCTGGCCAGAATGTATGTGCTTGGCATCAATGTAATCAAGCTGGAATCCCGTCCCATCGCTGACAGAGATTTTGAGTTTATGTTCTACTTTGATTTAGAAACATCCATCTACTCCGAAGAATTTGTACAGCTGATGTGTGAGTTGGACGACATCTGCGAGGAATTTAAATATTTGGGCAGCTACACCGAGGTGGTATAAATGAAATGCGGTCTACTGGGCAAAACACTCGGTCACAGCTATTCGCCGTATATCCACAGTTTCTTGGGAGACTATGCCTACGACCTGTTTGAAAAGCAGCCGGAGGAATTGGAAAGCTTCTTAAAAAACGGCGATTTTGTTGGTCTGAATGTGACAATGCCCTACAAAAAAGATGTGATTCCCTATTGCGACGAGTTGACCGATTGCGCAAAGAAGCTTGGTGCTGTCAACACCCTTGTTAAGCGGTCTGATGGCAGATTGATCGGCCACAACACAGACTATTTCGGTTTTCAATCTATGGTGTCGCGCAGCGGTCTGTCGGTCAATAGTAAAAAAGCCCTTGTCCTCGGCAGCGGCGGTGCATCTGCAACGGCTGTTGCCGTACTGAAGGAGCTTGGCGCAAACGTTGTGGTTATTTCGCGCACAGGCCGAGACAACTACGATAACATCGCACTCCACAGCGATGCACGCATTATCGTCAACGCAACACCGGTGGGTATGTATCCTCATGCAGGTGCATCCCCCGTTGAACTATCTTTGTTCCCTGCGCTGGAAAGCGTACTGGATATCGTCTACAATCCTGCGCGAACCAAGCTTATGCTGGACGCTGAGAACCGTGGCATCCCAGCTAAAAACGGCCTTTGGATGCTGGTTGCTCAAGCTAAGGAGGCATCCGAGTGGTTTACCGGGCAGAAAATTGACAATACTGTAATTATGGATATTCACAGCCGGATGTGTGCGAAAATGTCAAACATTGTGCTGATCGGCATGCCCGGTTGCGGCAAGACCACCATTGGTAAGACGCTATCGCAAATGATCGGTAGGCAGTTTGTTGATATAGACGCAGAAATCGAGCATGTTACAGGTATGACCATTCCTAATATCTTTACACAACACGGCGAGGATCATTTCCGCAAATTGGAAACGCAAGTACTGGCAGAATTCGGCCAAAAGTCCGGGCTCGTCATCGCCACCGGCGGCGGCTGCGTGACAAGAGCAGAAAACTATCCGCTGCTTCATCAAAACGGAACAATCTACTGGATTCAGCGTGATGTTGAAACGCTGCCAAAAGACGGACGTCCCCTCTCTCAAACCGGGAAATTGCAGGAGATGTATCTGGCGCGCAAGGGTCTGTACGAACACTTTGCCGATAAGGTGATAACAAATAACGGTACGGCCCAACAGGCCGCCGAGGAAATTGCGAAAGGATGGTTATGATATGAAAATTCTCGTGCTGAATGGCCCGAATATCAACATGCTCGGCATTCGTGAACCGGGCATCTATGGGAAACAAACCTTTCAGGATTTGCTTTCACTTCTGAAGCAAACAGCAGATGAAGCCGGCATCGCCGTTGAGCAGTATCAGTCCAACCACGAGGGCGACCTTATAGATAAGATTCAGGCCGCCTTTGGCAACACAGATGGCATTGTGATCAACCCAGCGGCCTACACCCACACCTCCATTGCCATCTTGGATGCTCTCAAATCTGTTGGCATTCCTGCTGTTGAGGTGCACATTTCCGATGTGGACTCCCGGGAAAGCTTCCGGCAGATCTCATACGCAGGACTAGCCTGCGAAAAGACCATCAAGGGTCAAGGCATCAACGGCTACCGTCAAGCGATTCTTTACTTGGTTGATAAATATAACGCGTAAAAAAAGAAGCACTCTCTATCGGAGTGCTTCTTTTATTTTAGTTTATAGACCATTGTACAATAGCGGCTGGACACAGTTCCGTCAATCAGAGTTGCTGAATCCGAAACCACCTTGAAGCCACAACATTCGTGCAAAGCGATCGAAGGCGTATTCCTTTTGGCAATATGGGAATAGATCGTGCAATAATCAGACTGCTTCAGAATATTCAGCGATTCCAAGACAAGCGCCAAGGCATAGCCTTTTCTTCTTTCAGAGGGTTTTGTTTCCAATGACTCTAAAAGAAGTCCGTCACGATAGGGTTCAAATCGAACGGCACTCACATAGTCCCCACCAACGGTCCAAACACAGTAGAATGCGCCACTGATCCGAAAGAATGTCTCTCGCAGATAGGACAGAAAGTCCACCTCAGCCTGCAAAGAAACATCGTCAATAGGTTCAGTTTGTTGGTTTATAATCGTCTGTCGGCACACGGAAACCAGCTGCTCCGCGTCCAACTCAGGCATCGAGTTAATCAATTTTAGCATAATCGAATATATTCTGTATATTATGAAAATTATACATCCTTAAAACGACACAAAAATGCGGCTTTATCCCTAAAAACCACCATTTTCTTCAGAAATAAATGGTTTTTGATGAAAACGGTGGAATTGGACAGTTTTCCACAGATTGGGAAAAATCGGGTTTTTCTCTCTCAAAATCGTCCATTTTCTATACGTATGCACCCAGTTATTCACACACTCCACAAGTTTGTCCACAAGCAAGAGCAAAATATGCCGGTTTTTCTTCTTTGTTTGTCCATTTTCCTAGAGAATTGCCAACTTTTACTGAATTCCATCCGGATATGCAATTTTACATCGTGCATATGCATAAATAATTATGCACTCCAGCGCAGATTCTGTCCCTTACAGAGCCTCTCCCAGTATAGATTTTGTAGCGTATGCATTCAGTTTCATATCTGCAATATTGCCGGCCAAAAACTCATAGTAACCTTGCGCACCAATCATGGCCGCGTTATCGCCACACAGAGAAAGGGGCGGCAAATAAACCTCAGCACCAAGGGCTTTGGCCGCAGAAAGAATGTCAGCTCGAATCCGGGAATTGGCCGCCACGCCGCCGGCAACTGCCAGCTTCTTATAGCCTGTCTGCTCCATAGCCATAACCACACGAGGTACCAGTGCATCGGACACAGCCTTGCAGAAGGATGCGCAAAGGCTATTAACATCAAGACTCTCCCCTACCTGCTCTGCGTGGTGGATTAAGTTCAGCGTTGCTGTCTTAAGTCCGGAGAAACTCATATCATAGGGATTGGCTCCCGGGTTGGAACGGGGCAACTGATACTTGCTGTCATCGCCCATTGACGCTGCCTTATCCAGCGCTGCGCCGCCGGGATATGGCATACCCAGCACACGGCCGACTTTATCAAAGCACTCCCCTGCCGCATCATCCAGCGTTGTGCCCAGAATCTCCATCTTGGTATAGTCCTGCACATCAACGATCATCGTATGGCCGCCGGACACCACAAGGCACAGAAACGGCGGCTTCAATTCCGGGTAGGCAATATAGTTTGCGGCAATATGACCGCGGATATGGTGGACAGGGATCAAGGGCTTATTGAGCGCCAAAGACGCAGCCTTGGCAAAATTCACACCCACAAGCACAGCTCCGATCAGACCAGGCGCATAGGTTACAGCGACGGCATCGATCTGCTCACGGGTAAGCTGTGCTTTCTCTAGCGCTTGATCAGCAAGCGCATAAATGGCCTCAATGTGCATTCTTGACGCGATCTCCGGCACAACGCCGCCGTAGATTCGGTGTAATTCGACCTGCGATGCGATGCAATCCGTCAAGACCTCGCGACCGTCCTTAACAATCGCAACAGCAGTCTCATCACAGGAGGATTCTACAGCCAATATATTCACTTGCTCAACCCCTTTCTTAAAATCAACGCGTCCTCACGGGGATTTCTGTAGTAATTCGGCCGGCGACCCACCTGTTGAAAGCCCATTTTCTCATAAAGTGTAATAGCAGGCTCGTTGGAAACACGCACCTCCAGCAACAATGCGATCACATTGTTTTTCGATAAATAGGCTGTCAACTCATTGACAAGTGCTTTCGCAATGCCCTGTCTGCGATAGTCGGGCGAGACTGCAATATTCATCATATCTGCAGCGTCCAAAACCGATTGCGAGCCTACATAGCCGGCAACCTGTCCGTCCACTTCGGCTACCAGCCAATAGGACAAAGGATTCACAAGCTCCGAGGCGATGCTGTCGGCACTCCACGGGTCGGAAAAACACTGTTTCTCCAACTCAGCTATAGCTGCCACATCGGACGCTTTCATTTTTCTGATAATCATTTACTTTGCCTCATACCAACTGTCGCCCCACTTGGCTTCTGCCAGCAGGGGTGCTTTCAGCGCAGCAACTCTTTCCATTTTCTCACTGATTAAGTGGGCAACATCCTCTGCAATTTCCTTAGGACACTCGATAATCAATTCGTCGTGTACCTGCAGCAGAAGTCTTGCATCGGGATATTGCTCGATCAGCGCCTTATCCACCTGAATCATAGCAAGTTTAATCAGATCCGCCGCACTGCCCTGAATGGGTGTGTTCAGCGCAATTCGTTCTGCGCCCTGGCGGATGTTGAAGTTGGGACTTTTCAGTTCCGGAATATACCGACGGCGGCCGTAAAGTGTCTGGGTGTAGCCCTGTTCGCGGGCATCGTCAACCACTTTCTTCATATAGGCTTTTACACCACGATAATTTTCCAAATAACTGTCGATATAGGACTTAGCCTCGTAGCGACTGACACCGATGTCCTCCGCCAGAGAAAATTCGGAAATGCCGTACACGATACCGAAGTTAACCGCCTTTGCATGACGGCGCTGCAAGGGTGTTACTTCCTCGGCTGGCACATTGAACACTTGAGAAGCAGTGGCCGTATGAATGTCCATTCCGCTGCGGAAGGCCTCCAACATTGTTTCATCGTTTGCAATATGGGCTAGGACGCGCAGTTCAATCTGGCTATAGTCAGCATCCACCAACACATAGCCGGGCTTTGGGATAAACATTTTGCGGATCTCAGCACCCAAATCGGTACGAACCGGGATATTCTGCAGATTCGGCTCCGTAGAGGACAGCCGGCCGGTTGCCGTCACCAGATTTTGCAACGTGGTGTGGATTCTGCCGTCTTCACCGATGGCGTGCATCAGTCCGTCTGCATAGGTAGATTTCAGTTTTGTGAGCATACGGTAATCCATCACCGCAGAGATAATGGGGTGTTTGCCTTTCAGTTTTTCCAGCACATCTGCGTTTGTGGAATAGCCGGTTTTGGTCTTCTTCACAGGCGGTAGTCCCAGTGTTTCAAACAGCAATTCACCCAGCTGCTTGGTGGAGTTGATATTGAACGGGCCGTTAGAATAGCCAAAGATAATGGTTTCGCAGTCTGCAATCCGCTGAGAAAGCATTTCACCAAAGGCCTTCAGCTGCGCAGAGTCGATGGCAACGCCAACGCACTCCATTTTGTAGAGAACAGTACACAGCGGCAGTTCAATCTCATAATAGAGTTTCTTCATGCCCTGTCTTTCCAGTTCTGCATCCAAAACAGAATACAAGTTCCACAGAGCCTGCGCACAAGCGGCTGCGTCATTGTCATCAACCGTAACGCCCAGGAAATTGGTTGCCAGTTTGGATACGGAATAGTCCGAGGACGAGGGATTTAAGTCATAAGCGGCCAGCGCCGTATCAAAGGCAAAGCTATCACAGGACATGCCCATAGCGTCCAGGGTGTGCATCATGGATTTTATATCGTGGCCGATATGATTGCCTTTTGGGAGAACTGCGCCCATTTGTGCCTCCATGGGCGTCAATGCACATACACCGTCTTTGCAGGCAACGCCCAGTGTTCCGTCGGGCGCAACATAAACGGCGCATTGGGTATCGTTCTCGGGCAGACAGGAAAGGGTCGGCAACTGTTCCATTTTCCTATCGGGTTGTTTTGCAGGAATACCTGAACCGGCCAAGCCGTATTTATCAATCAGTTTGACGAACTCCAGTTTCTGGAAAATGGCATAGAGTTCCGGCTTGTTATAAGTCATAATGATTGCGTCTTCCGGCGCAAAATCAATGGGCGCATTGCAGCGAATGGTGGCCAGGTCATAAGAAAGGTAGGCACTATCCTTACCCGATTCCAGTTTCTCGCGCAGCTTCGGGCGAATGGAATCATCGGAAAGATTCTCATAGATACCATCCAGCGTTCCGAAATTCAGGAGCAATTCGGTTGCTGTCTTGGGGCCAACACCGGGTACGCCGGGGATATTGTCGGAGCTGTCGCCCATAAGGGACTTTAAATCCACCATCTTCTTAGGCTCAAAGCCGTATTCTTCAAAGAATTTCTCTTTGTCATACAAAGTAGCAGTGGTCTGACCGGGCTTGGAAATGACCAGCTTTACGTGGACATTTTCATCGATCAGCTGCAGGCTGTCCCGGTCGCCAGTAACGATCACACATTCCCAGCCGTTATTGCTACAGATCCGGCCCACTGTGCCGATCACATCATCGGCCTCCCAGCCCTGACATTCGTAAATTGGAATGTTCATAGCTTTCAGCACTTGCTTCATCAGCGGCATCTGCTGGGCCAATTCTTCGGGCATACCGTGGCGGTTTGCCTTATAACCCTCATACTTTTCGTGGCGGAAGGTGGGGCCATGCAGGTCAAAGGGGACGCAGACCGCATCCGGCTGCTCCTCCTTTTCCATACGCTCCAGAATATTCAGAAAGCCGTAAATGGCATGGGTGTAGAGCCCCTCACGGGTCGTGAGCGGCCGAACACCAAAAAAGGCTCTGTTTATTACACTGTTTCCGTCAAGGATCAGCAGTTTCATACTTTTCTCCATTTTGCGCCCTGAGGTGTATCAATGACCTCAACGCCCATTTCTTTCAATACATCGCGGATTCTGTCGGCCTCGGCATAGTTCTTGTCTTTCTTTGCCTGGGTACGGGCTGCAACAAGAGCATCGATTTCAGGATCGGCAGATTCTGCCTCCTGCTTCTCTTGCTCGTTTCTTACCTTTTCAGCGCTCTTCAGCAGATCAAGGCTAAGAACACGATCAAAGTCAGCGATGGCTGCCAGCTTGGTAGCGTCAGTAGTTTTCGCCTTCAGCGCATCATAGACAGCAGTAACAGCCAAGGAGGTGTTCAGGTCACCGTTCAGGGCACCTGCAAAGCGCGCTTGCAGCTCCTGCAGGGCGGATTCTTCCACATCGCCGTTATCCTTCAGCGTTGCGATCTTGGCAACCAGCTTATCGTAGGCCACCACAGCGTTATCCAGGTTCTCCCAGGAGAACACCAGATTTCTGCGGTAATGGCTCTGCAGGCAGAACAGGCGGTAAGCCATAGGATTATAGCCCTTTTCTTCCAAAAGGCTCACTGTCAGGAATTCGCCCTTGGACTTAGACATTTTCTCCGACTTGCCAGAATCGCTTGCCGTATTCAGGTGATGAACATGGAACCAGTAGTTACACCACTTATGGCCAAGGAAGCTCTCGGACTGAGCGATCTCATTGGTATGGTGCGGGAAAGCATTGTCGATACCGCCGGCGTGGATATCCAAATCCTCGCCTAGATACTTCATAGAGATGCCGGAGCATTCAATGTGCCAGCCGGGATAGCCAACGCCCCAGGGAGAATCCCATTTCAGTGCCTGATCCTCGAACTTGGATTTTGTGAACCAAAGAACAAAGTCATTTTTGTTCCGCTTGTTGGTGTCCTCTTCTACGCCCTCACGGACACCGATGGCCAGATCCTCTTCATCGTGGTCGTTGAATACATAGTACTTCTCCAGCTTGGAGGTGTCGAAGTACACATTACCGCCGGCAACATAGGCAAAACCTTTATCCAGCAGGCCGGACACGATTTTGATGAACTCATCGATGCAACCGGTGGCCGGCTGAATGACTTCCGGCTTTTTGATGTTCAGTTTGTCGCAATCGGCAAAAAATGCATCGGTGTAATACTGGGCGATCTCCATAACGGATTTATTTTCTCGCTTTGCACCCTTGAGCATTTTATCCTCGCCGGTATCCGCGTCAGACGCAAGGTGGCCTACATCGGTGATGTTCATAACGCGCAGAACATTATAACCCATATACCGAAGTGCTTTTTCCAAAACATCCTCCATAATATAGGTGCGCAGGTTGCCGATGTGAGCAAAGTGATACACGGTCGGACCGCAAGTATACATCTTCACAACATCGGGAGAATTGGGAGTAAACAACTCCTTTTTATGAGACAATGAATTATACAGATACATACCGTTTCCTCCATAAAATAATTCAAATAAAAAAACGCCTCTTATACCATATGGCACAAGAGGCGGGTCAATACAATCCGCGGTTCCACTCTTATTTATAACTCTTAAAACAGTTCGCTCCCGGACGCACTTTCTCACCGCCGACACCGCCCGGGCTCTCAGCCGACGACCCGAACTCTCTTGAGGATTGGTGGTGATACTCTTTCCGTTCACAGCGATATTTAATTATTGATATTTTACCATCGTTTTGGTGTTTTTGTCAAGGATTGTGTAACAAAAGTTCAGAATATATTTGCCCTATTGGGGAAATTATGATATAGTATAATTGCTAGAAAGAGATTGATACCTTGGAGGGTATGCTATGAAGAAATATATTGCGATTTTATTGGTTCTGGCGATGCTATTTACCCTTTCCGCATGCAGAAAAAAGCAACCAGCTCCCACAGAAACCACCGACAACAATAACACAAATACCGAATCCCAGGACGCCAACCCAGAGGACAACACCGACGGTGAAATCATTGAGTTTACGGATATGGTCGCTGTTTCCGTTCCGGCTGTTACAGAAAGCACCAAAGCTTCTGACGGAACCGTTCTGTTTCAATACACCTACCAAAATATGTCACTTGTATTGAACAACGAAGAAATTTCGGAGAAGATTATTCTGAACTTCCTGAATCGCGTTGACTCTACCAGAATCCCGTCTGATTCCATTAAAGAGTCGGCCAAATCTGCTTACAACGCTTCAAAGGATTGGATTCCCTACCTTTACTCCATCACATATAGCCCTATGCGAATCGACGGCAATGTGCTGAGCTTGTTTGGCAATCATGTAATCTATAACGGTGCATTCCATCCTGACAGAACCTGCGTTTCTGCCAGCTATGACCTGCAGACCGGCGAAGCGCTGTCTCTGGCTGATATTATGGATCCTCAGGCTTCCTTGGAGGGCATTTGCCAGTTGGTACTGGATGTACTTGACAAAAAGGAGACCGAGCTGAGTCTGGACCCCGGCTACGAGGAAATCGTAAAGCAGCGCTTCAAGACCGACATCAGCCACGATGAAGCCTGGTATTTCACAAAGGACGCCCTTTGCTTCTACTTTGCGCCATATGAGATTGCACCTTATATCACAGGTGTCGTTCACGCGGAGATTCCCTACTCCAGTCTGAAAAACATCATAAAAGCTGAATACCTGCCTGCAAGACGGGCGGAGGTCAGCGGCAAGTTGACTGTTGAGAATTTCGATGTGAACAAGGTTGAGCAGTTCACAAGAATTGCGGAAACCGTGCTGAACAAAGACGGTGATATGTATATGGTCTACACCGATGATAAGGTGCAGGATGTGAAGGTCACTGTGACCGATACAAACATCAGCTACACCGCCTTTGCCACCTACGGCCTGATGCCCGGCGATTGCATAATCGTACAGGCTGACGACGCTATGCTTGATAAGATTGAGATCAGTTATGAGTCCAGCGGCAAGCAGAACTTTGTTGTCGTTCTGGCCGCTATCGTTTAAGTAAAATATCCCCGATTTGCAAAAGCAAATCGGGGATATTTTGGGGTTTTGGATATATGCACGCAGTCGATCCAACAGACCGCATCACGCAAATTCACTGTCTTTCAATATCAAAAACTATCATTTTGTATCAAAATAAGTTCTTAGCCAATTTGGTTTCCGTTTGCATCATAGTAAATAGTCTCTATACAATTACCTGCAGAATCATATTTGTACTCTCTGCGGTCTGTGATATTTCCGTTGGCATCATAGTAAATAGCCTCTATATGATTACCTGCAGAATCATATTTGTGCTCACCGCGTTCTGTGATATTTCCGTTGGCATCATACCAAATAGTCTCTATATGATTACCTGCAGAATCATATTTGAACTCTCTGCGGCCTGTGATATTTCCGTTGGCATCATAGCCATAGAAAATATCCTCTATAATATTACCTGCAGAATCATATTTGTGTCGTCGTGTTATAGTTCCGTTGGCATCATACCAAATAATCTCTATACAATTTCCTGCAGAATCATATTTGCACTCTTCGCGGCGTGTGATATTTCCGTTGGCATCATACCAAATATACTCTATACGATTACCTGCAGAATCATATTTGTCTCGGTTTGTTATATTTCCGTTGGCATCATACCAAATATACTCTATACAATTTCCTGCAGAATCATATTTGATTCGTTGAGTTATAGTTCCGTTGGCATCATAGGAAATATCCTCTATACAATTTCCTGCAGAATCATATTTGTACTCTCTGCGGTCTGTGATATTTCCGTTGGCATCATACCGAATAATCTCTATACAATTTCCTGCAGAATCGTATTCTCTCTCACCGCTGGATATAATATTGCCTGCGCCGTCATAGTCAAATTCTTTTATGATACGACCGGCTGAATCGAATTTTTGCACATAACGCCTTGTAATATTGCCTACACCGTCGAAATCAATACTAACATATTCTGTTTGCTTGCCAGTTGAATCATATATATATTCGTTGCGATTTATGATTTTGCCTGCGCTGTCGTAGTAGTGGTGATAGGATGCACCTTCTCCGCTGTTATAATGAGCCCAACATGTTTGGCCGGAAAAATTGTCGGTTGCGCAATAATAAAGATTGCCTTTCTCTTTTGAAAGAGCATCTGCATTTGCTCCGTTTGCAAAAGGACATCCTTCGGCATGCGTAGAGGTTTGCGTTGAGGGTTGCTGGGGAGGCGGAGTTGGGGTCGACGGTTGTTGAGCGGACGGTTTTTGTGTAGAGGGCTTTTGTGTGGACGGGGTCTGTGTTTGCGGTTTTTGGTCCTCTGTTGTGTCCGTCGTTTCCGTGGAATCCGTGTCCACCGTATCGGTTATTTCGGTTGTATCCGTAGTAGACGAGGTCGAATCTTCCGTGGTGTCGGTGTTGGTGATGTTATCGCTTATGGATGTGTCCGCGACGGGCTCCTTCTTGAAACTGATTTTCGGCAGCACCAGCGATGCAACAATGGCAATCACCAGCACGGGAACGACCACAAGCGCAATCTTTTTGATCAGGGGCAGTTTTTCCTTAATTGCACTTGCGCCGGCTTGAATGGCTTCGGCTCTTGCTTGGGCGCGGTTTTGCTTCGCGATATCCGCCGCAAGGATTGCCTCATTGATCTGCTCAATTTTCTGGTTGCACCATTCAATTTTTCTCTCAGAATCCTTAAAGTCGCGTATCTTCTCGAATTTCGAGATAGCCTTTTTATAGTTCTGGACTTTGCTTCCCGTCATGCAGGCGACTGCTTCGGTGTAAATAGCGTTTTTGCGGGCATACTCCGCCTTTGTGACGCATTCTGCAGACAGTTTGGCAGAATCCTTATAGTCCTTGATCTTATCAAAAGCCTTTCCTGCCTTAACGAAGTCCTCTTCGCTTTTGGCATAGCCCATTGCCGCCACGGCTGCGGTATAAAGTCCTCCGTAGTAGACCTCGTCATACTTTTCCCGGCAGGCTTTGGCTCGTTCCTTGGCGTCCTCAAAGTCGCCGATTGCATCAAAGGCCTCTGCTGCATCTAAGTAATCCTCTTTTGCCTTGGCGCTGGCGAAGAGCGACTGGGCTTTTTTGTAAGCGATGCTAAGGCGCTTGCGCTCGGCTCGTTCATTTATGGCTTTGGTCGCACTTTTCAGTTCCTCTTGCAGTTGGGTGCTACCAAAACGTAGAACTTTTTTATACTGGGGATTATTGTCGAAGCGCTCCTCCTGCTCAGAAAGCAGCTCTCTGCGGCGAATCTTCAACTCAGACATCATCTTGCCAAGATATGCCTCGCCGCTTTCAGGGTCAAGGTCAAGCACCTTTTCGCAATACTCATCGGCACTCGCCCAGTCGCCGTCCTCAAGGAACAAGAAGGCGCGGCGAAGCAGAGGGGCGGTATTTGCGCCACTCTGAACGGGTTGTTCCTTCACTTGTTTCGGCTTAGATGCGCTGGTGAGTTTTTCGATGCCGCGAATCAGATCCTGCATAAAGCCCAGCTTGGACATATCCTGCGCCTGCAGGTGAGAAAACTCCTCCGGCAGATCATAGGGGTCCATATCTCGGTATGCAGGGATCAAGACCTTGTTGGCGCCGTTCTTGATCAGCGCCAAGAATCTGGACCATTCGTTTCTGACCCAGACTGCATTGAAATATTCAGGCTTTGTGCCAATAACGACCATTACCTTTGCGCTGTTAAGGGCGGCGAAGATATACGGCTCGTATGCGGTGCCCAGCTTGTCCTCCAGCGTAATGCGGGAGAAAAAGACCTTAAAGCCTTCGTTATCCAGTTGGTGATAAAGCTCGTTGGCAAGGACGCTGTCGGGCGTTCTGCGGCCGGAATTATCCGTTTCCTTATAGCAGATGAACACATCAAAAGGCTCTTCCTTTTGGGAAATCGCCAAAATGCCCTTTTGGATGCTATCAACTTCCTTGGCTTCGGCTTCGTAGATCTCTTTCTGCGCAGGATCCGCATATTTGATGGCGGACTTATAGTCCTCATCGGCCAGCACAGAAGTGTATTGCATACGGTTTACGGTGGCAATACGCTTGTTGCTTTTCGGATCTTCCACATACTCGACACCGTAACGGCAAAGTACCAATGACCAATATGCCTCAGCGTCAGTATTATTTTCGTTCAGTATCTGCTCATAAATACTGATTGCTTTATCAAAATCATTATTGCGGCGGAAATGGTCAGCACGCTCGTACAGAGTGGTGCTATGCTCACCGGAGATTTGGGGCAAGGTCTGCTTTGTGCCACAATATTGGCACTCACAAACGGACGAGCCCTCTGAAAACTCCAAGGTGCCGCCACAAATTTTACATTTAAACATCAACATATTGCGTCCTCTTTTTAACACTCTTATCGCCGTATCGCATATCGAAAATAACATCTACATTGGAAATGTTATTGTAAGGAAAGATGTTGTATTGTATGGCCTAGAGACCCATTTTTTCTTTACGGTAACGGGCAATACCCTTGCCCAAAAGTTCAATGGCGTGCTCCAGCTCCTTTTGCTCCAGAACATATGCAATACGCACTTCGTTAATGCCACTGCCGGGTGTTTCATAGAAAGGCGCACCAGGGGCAAACATTACTGTTTCGCCATTGTGGTCGAATTCCTCCAACAGCCACTGCTGGAATTTATCCGCATCATCCACAGGCAGTCTTGCCATCACATAGAACGCACCCATAGGCTCTTCTACCAGCACGCCGGGAATTTCACGCAATCCTTTCATAAGGGCATCTCTGCGGCGGCGGTATTCTTCCTTGGACCTTGCAAAATAATCCGTATCCACAGAATACAGTGCTGTTGCACCCACTTGGTCCATTGTAGCAACGGACAGTCGGGATTGGCAGAATTTAAGCAAGGCCTGCTGCAGGTCCTTATTTTTCGTAATTACGCAACCGACTCTTGCACCGCAGGAAGAAAAACGCTTGGAAACGGAATCCACAATGACCAAATTGTCATCAATATCGTTGAAGCGACCCATACAGGGAATGCCAAACTTATCGTCATAGCAGAATTCGCGATACACCTCATCGCTGATGAGGAACAAATCGTGCTTCTTCGCAATATCTGCGATCATCCGCATCTCTTCTTCATCCAATACAACGCCTGTGGGATTGCCGGGGTTGGTAATCATAATGGCACGGGTGTTGTTAGTGATGAGCTTTTCAATTCGATCACGATAGGCATAGCGGTAGCCTTCCTCCGGACTGGTCGGAAGTGCGCGGATAACGCCGCCGGCTGCGTGGACAAATGTGGTATAGTTAGGATAATAGGGTTCGGGAATGACCACTTCCGTATAAGGGTCAAGGATGCTCAAGCAGGTAAAGAGCAATGCTTCACTACCGCCGGTGGTAATAAAAATATCGTTCTTATCCAGCGTTACACCCAGTTTTGCATAATAATTCTGAATTGCCTCAATTAAAGAGAGTCTGCCGGGAGAGGCTTCATAGGCAAGGGTGTTGGGGGTGAAAGCACCGGTGGCCTCAAAGAAAGCCTCGGGTGTAGGCAGATCGGGCTGACCGATATTCAAATGGTAAATTTTCTTACCTTGTTCGTTTGCCTTGACAGCCAGCGGATGGAACTTCCGCATAGGAGACGGCTGACATCTGTTTGCGTTGATTGATATTTTCATTGGTACCTCCTTTGGTAGACTTTCTACCAAACATACAAATATACTCGTAGGTAAGTCGGGCCACTTCCGGACTCAAATAAATGAGTATGATTAAATTGGGGATTGCCATAAGTCCGTTGGCCGTTTCTGAAAGCATCCAAACTGTTCCGGTGCTTAGCACAGCGCCCAGAACAACGGATGCTGCCTGCAAAATAACAAAGCGTTTCCAAACGGCCTCGCCGAACAGAAACTGCGCGCATCTTGCGCCGTAAAGTCCCCAGCCGAAAATTGTTGCGATGGCAAAGCAGCACAAGGCTATGGCAAGGGGGATATTCACCCAGTCCCCATAAACAAGCGACAGCGCATCGGCTGTGATTCGAATTCCTCCGTCCGTGCCGTAAGGAATGGATATGCCGCTGCACAAAATTGCAAGAGCGGTCATCGTGCAAATGACAATCGTATCGAGAAACACCTCAACAATGCCCATAAGGCCTTGCTGGACAGGGTGTTTTACTTTTGCGGTTGCGTGGGCAATAGATGCTGTGCCCATTCCTGCCTCGTTGGTAAAAACACCTCGCGATGCGCCGATCCGCAACGCCTGATAGGCCGAGCCTAACATTCCGCCGGTCACGGCAGACGGCTGAAATGCGCCCTTTACAATGGCCTGTAGCGCGCTGGGAATCATAGAAGACCGCGCAATCAGAACACCGCCGCACAGCAGCATATAAAAAACCGCCGCAAAAGGTACAACCAAAGCCGCAGCTGAGCTGATTCGCCTCGCGCCACCTAACAGCACCAAACAAGCGATTATCGCAAGCGCAATTCCAATCAGAAGATTAACAATGGTCGATTCTCGGCCACCCAGTGACACAATAGCATTGTTAATGCCGCCAAGCACCGCATTCACCTGTGTGGCCGAGCCTACGCCAAAGGCAGCAACAACACCGAAAAAGCAATAGATACCGGCAAGGAACTGCCAAGGAGCACCCATCGCGTCGCGTACCATATACATTGGACCGCCGTAATATGTACCGTCTTTTCCCTTTCTCTGGAACCGAACCGCAAGCGTGGCTTCCGCAAATTTGGTGACCATTCCCAGAACCGCGCAGACCCACATCCAGAAAATGGCCCCCGGGCCACCGATGGAGATCGCACCGGCCACACCGGCTATATTGCCCGTGCCGACCGTTGCAGACAGAGCGGTACATAGCGCGCGGTAGGGCGAATTTCCATTATGTTTATCGGAAAAGGATGCGAAAAATGTACGGATCGCGGCAGGAAACAGCCGAAGCTGCGCCCAGCCGGTTCGAACAGATAACAGCAGCCCCACGGCAAGGATTAAAATCAGCGCAGGAAAACCCCACACGAAATTATTTAGAAGATGTAAAATTTTCGGCATTATACCCTCCTAGAATATCACTTTTTTCTTTGATATGCAAGAAAAATTTCAAAAATATAAGCGGCCTCTTTTGCAAGAAGCCGCTTTTGTGATATACAATTTGTTATTCCCAGGTCTGCCACACCTCAGGGCAATAGCCCACGGTCACAGATTTTCCGTTTCGGACGATAGGTGTACGCATCAGAGCCGGATTGTCAAAGACTTTATCTTCCTTGGCCACCTTATCCTCCATATACTTCATAAGGGTAATGTCCGGGTCGTTTTTCTCCCAGTCAATAAGGTTGTCAATACCGCCCACGCCACGAAGGACAGCATCAAATTCCTTGCCGGACAGACCGTATCGCAGTAGGTCGACCATCTGATATTTGATGCGACGCTCCTTAAAGTAACGCTCAGCTTTTTTCGTGTCAAAGCACTTGTTCTTTCCGAAAATCTGAATGTTCAATAGGTTACCTCCATTAAGCACAGACCGCAAGCCGGGATCAGTTCGCCGGCATCGGCACGGTTTGCGCCGAACAGGCTCGGAATACTGTCTGCCTGCCGCTCGTTTCTGCCCACTTCCAACAGCGTTCCCACCATAATGCGAACCATATGGTGCAAAAAGCCGTTGCCTGTTACCGTAAAAACAATTTCCTGTCCTTTTCGCGCAACATCAAAGCTCTGAATATACCGAACGGTAGATTTTTTCATCTTCTTATTAGCGCAAAAGGCTGCAAAATCGTGTTCTCCCAAGAAATGCGACGCTGCCTGCACCATCGCATCCATATCAACGGCTCGAGGATCAACATACACATATTTCCTATCGAACACGCAAGGCACATCGCTGTTCCATACCCGATATACATAGGTCTTGGTCTTAGCGTTCAAGCGAGCGTGAAACCGTGGAGACGCGTTCTTACAGGAATATATGCCAATATCCTCGGGTAAATAACGGCGAAGATTCAGAAGGATCTCCTCACAGGGCATTTTGCTTTCGCAATGAAAGCTGACGACCTGTCCCTTGGCGTGGGTGCCTGCATCGGTGCGTCCGCTGGCGCTGACCTCGATCGGTTCATCAAGGATTCGTCTCAGGGCCGTTTCCAGCTTCGCCTGAATGGTATTATCTGTTGTTGACAAACGCTGCCAGCCCCGATACCGGGTACCGTCGTAGCAAATGTCAAGCCGCAAATTCCGCATAGTCCTTAAGTTCCTCTCTGGCTTCCCGCTCCGTATCTGCGGAGAACAGGAATTTTCCGTTATTGTCATATACATGAACATGTCCTTGTACATATCTGATAGAATACATAAGCCATACCTCCTTGGTTTGTAGCTTTAGTATATCTATCACTCGGTACAATAAACAGGACTTATTTAATCACCTCGTAGCCTGCATCAACAATACTTTTTTCAAGCACTGCAACATCCGCAGAGCCTGTAACAGTAACGGTTTTTGCCTGCAGATCCACAACGGCATCTGTAACACCGGCAACTGCTTTACAAGTGTTCTCAACCCTTGCCTTGCAGTGGGTGCACATCATACCTTCCACTTTGATAATAACTTCCATTTTTTGTTCCTCCTGTTTGGTTTTTTCAGGCGCTTTTCGTTTTGTGTGGAAGAAGCGCAGTCGCAGCGCATTTCCAACCACAAACACAGAACTCATACTCATAGCCGCAGCACCGATCATAGGGCTTAGCTGAATACCAAAAGCCGGGTACAAAACACCGGCGGCAACGGGAATACCCAGACAATTATAGAAAAATGCCCAGAACAGATTTTCCCGAATATTGCGCATAGTCGCGCGGCTGAGGGCAATGGCTTGTGATACCCCTTGCAGAGAGTTATTCATCAGCACAATCTGCGCGGACTCTACGGCAATATCTGTACCGGTTCCGATTGCCATTCCCACATCCGCAGTCACAAGAGCCGGTGCATCGTTGATGCCATCACCAACCATCAGCACACGCTTACCCTGCTCTTGCAGTTTTTGCACCGCCTGTGCCTTGTCCGCAGGCATCACATTTGCAATCACATGGTCAATGCCTGCTGTTTTGGCAATTGCATTCGCAACAGTTTCATTATCACCGGTAAGCATAACAACATCAAGATGTTGCTTCTTCATGGCTTTGACAGCTTCTGCGGAGTCCTCTTTCAGTACATCAGCTGCAGCAATCACACCGTAATATTTGGATTCCGACGCAAAATACAACAGCGTTTTTCCGCTTTTTGCCAATTCGGGGTAGTCGGGAACGGTAATTCCTTTTTCCGCCATCAGTGCAAAGCTGCCGCCATAAACTTTTTCATTGTTGATTAAACCCGAAACACCACGGCCGGGCATAACCTGAAAATCTTCAACAGCCAAGGATGCAAACTCCCCTGCTTTTGCAAGTATGGCCTTTGCAAAGGGGTGCTCAGAACGCGCTTCCAAAGAGGCCGCAATTTGCAGCAGCTCTTTTTCCGAAATGTTATTCGGAAATACATCAGTAACATTCGGTTTGCCTTGGGTCAGCGTACCGGTCTTGTCCAGAATTACGGTATCAATTTTATGCAGGTTTTCAAGGGCTTCAGCGTTTTTGAACAAAACACCCATACCTGCGCCGCGACCGGTTCCCACCATAATTGCCACCGGTGTTGCAAGTCCCAGTGCGCAGGGGCAGGAAATAACCAGTACAGACACCGCGCTTGTCATAGCAAATGCGAAGGTCTGCCCGATGAGCAACCAAACTGCAAGTGTTACAGCCGCGATACCCATGACAACAGGCACAAAGACACCTGCGATTTTATCGGCCAGCCGGGCAATCGGTGCCTTCGAGCCACCTGCCTGTTCAACCATGCGGATGATTTGAGCAAGGGTTGTGTCCTCGCCTATCTTCTCCACCTGAATTTCAAGATAACCTTCCCGATTGATTGTGGCTGCCGCTACACGGCTGCCAGTTGTCTTTTCCACGGGTACGCTTTCGCCTGTCAATGCACTTTCATCGACCGCAGCACGGCCTTCAATCACAATTCCGTCTGCAGGAATTGCGCCGCCCGCTTTTACAAGTACAATATCCCCAACAACCACCTGCTCAGCAGGTATTGTCAGAACTTCACCATTACGGCGCACAGTTGCTGTCTTTGGGCTTAAATCCATAAGTGCAGCGATCGCATCGCCGGTTTTTCCCTTTGCTCGGGTTTCCAGGAATTTGCCAAGGGTGATGAGCGTGAGAATCATTGCGGCAGATTCAAAATAGAGATTCTCTCCGTAGTCTTTCACGCTCTCCCACTGGCCATGGCCTGCAGCGTAGGCCATTTGGAACAGGGTTACGATTCCGTAAATAAGGGCTGTACCGGAGCCAATCGCAATCAAAGAATCCATATTGGGTGAAAAACGACCAAGCAGCTTAATACCCTTGGTAAAATAGTTCCGGTTCAAATACACAACAGGCAATGTGAGCATCAGCTGCAAAAGCGTTGCAACCAGCAGGTTTTCCGGTCCATGATACCAAGCCGGCGCAGGAAGTCCCACCATGTGGCCCATGGTAAAATACATCAGCACAAACAAAAACGCAGCCGAAACCACAAGACGAATCTTCAGTGCCTTCAAATTGTCCTTTGTCTTGGATTTAGGCGTTTGCTTTGCACCGTTCAAGCTGATGCCATATCCCTCTTTTTGCACTTTATCAATAATCACACCGGCAACAGCATCATTGTTGGCATGTACGGTCAATTTTCCGGACAGTAAATTGACTTCCGCTTTTTCCACACCGCCAATTTTACCTGCCGTTTTCTCAACCCGAGCCGAACAAGCCGCACAGGTCATGCCGGTAACGGTAAATTCCAACTTCATCATCAATACTCCTTAATTGACAACAAATACATTTTATGCTACTATTTTACCAAGTGTTTTAGAAATTGCAAGCAATCTTTTGCGTCTATCATACACATTCGTACATACTATTAAAACACTGAAGTTCCCCTAAACATCAGACAAAGGAGAAATTGATATGAAAATTAAAATCACATCTGACAGTACCTGCGACCTTTCACAAGAATTGATTGAAAAATACAACATCACCATCGTACCTCTCACCGTTGTTAAGAACGACCAGGCTTATACCGATGGTGTTACAATTACACCCGATGAAATATACGCCCATGTGGCCGCCGGTGGTAACCTTTGTTCCACAACCGCCGCCAGCGTCGGTGAGTACCAGGACTGGTTTGCTAAGTTTGCAGACGATTATGACGGCGTCGTTCATATCAACATCGGCTCCGGTTTCTCCGCATGCTATCAAAATGCCTGCCTTGCCGCCAGCGAGTTTGACAACGTACTGGTCATTGACTCCCAGAACCTGTCCACCGGCCAGGGCTTAGTGGTGCTGAAAGCTTGTGAATTGGCAGAAACCGCATCCTCTTTGGAGGAAATCAGCGAAGTTCTGCGCGATTATACGCCCAAGGTGGAGGCAAGCTTCCTTTTGGATCGTTTGGACTACATGGTTAAGGGCGGTCGTTGCTCCATGGTTGCAGCATTGGGTGCTAACCTGCTGAACCTGAAGCCCTGCATCGAGGTCAAAGACGGCAAAATGGCTGTTGTTAAGAAATATCGCGGTAACTACAGCAAGTGCCTTGCCGCATACGTGAAGGACAGAATCGCAAATCGAGATGACCTGCAGCGTCATACCCTGTTTGTAACCAGAACTCCCGTTGACGATGCATGCCATGCAGCTGTTGAAGCGGCTGTTGCAGAGCATGCTAACTTTGAAAATATTTATTGGACAAAGGCCGGCTGTACCATTTCCTGCCACTGTGGCCCCGGCACTTTGGGTGTCCTGTTTGTCAGAAAGTAATGCAAAAACCGTCGGAATTCGTTCCGGCGGTTTTACTCCGACACTTCCCTGTTTAAAAGAGGAATCAAAATGGATTACGATACTTTATTGGACCTAGTATCTGAGTTGGGTTACCGGCTTGCTATGTCTGGAGCAGAAACGTACCGAATCGAAGATAGTATTCAGCGTGTTCTGGTTGCGTACGGCATCTCTTCAGAAGTTTTTGCCATTCCTAACTGCATAACCATCAGCCTTTGCACCCCGGACGGCAAATCTGCAACCAGAATTCGCCGAATCGGTTTTCACGGCAATGATTTGGATACTGTAGAAAAATACAACTCCCTCAGCAGAAGAATCTGCAGTGAGAAGCCGGACCCGGCGATTGCTGTTCAGTGGCTGAGTGAAACAGAAGCCTCCCGGCTGAACTACAGACTTTGGGTGCAACTGCTTGGACATATTCTGGGCGCAGCCGGTTTTTCCATCTTTTTTGGTGGAAACTGGCAGGACGCTCTGTGTGGCGGACTTTGCGGTCTGCTGATCGGTCTGACTGGTTGGTTCTTAGACAAATTTAAAACCAACAACTTCTTTAAGACCATTGCCTCCGCCTTTATTATGACTTTTGTTGCCTGCATTTGCGGTGTGACCGGTCTTGCAAATAACACCGATATGGTGGTTATCGGCGCGTTGATGATTCTCGTGCCCGGTCTCATCTTCACAAACGCTATGCGCGACATTATTTTCGGTGACACAAACTCCGGCATCAACCGCATCGTGCAAGTGCTACTGATTGCAGCGGCTATTGCATTGGGAACCGGTGTTGCGTGGAATGTGGCAAGTTCCCTTTGGGTTTTGGCCGAGCCGCCCGCACCTCTGGACATTGACTTCCTTTTGCAGTGCTTCTCTGCAATCATCGGCTGTGCAGGCTTTACCATTATCTTTAACATACACGGAAAAGGTAGCATTCTCTGCATACTTGGTGGAGCGATTGCGTGGGCAACATACCGTATTGCCTTCTATTTTGGTTGCAGTGAGTTAATCTGCTATTTCGTCTCCTCGTTGGTCGCAGCCGCATATTCGGAGATTATGGCACGTATTCGTAAGTATCCTACCATCTCCTATCTGGTAGTGTCCATCTTCCCTCTTATCCCCGGCGCAGGTATCTACTACACAACCAACCATCTTGTGCAAGGCAATATGACTGACTTTGCCACAAAGGCTACCCACACCGTTGCGATTGCCGGTGTGATTGCGGTTGGTATTCTATCTGTTTCTACTATTGTCCGCTTGTGGGGCGAATTGAAAAAACGCAAAGTATAACAAAAGGGCTTCGGAAATTTCCGAAGCCCTTCCTTTTTTATTTCTTTTCTTTGGCTGCCTTCTTAGCGGCCTTTTCTTTTGCCTTTTGCTCCTGCTTCTTCTTGGCCTCTTCCTTTGCGGCCTCAGCTGCAGAATCATTGGTGGACAGCGCCCACTTTGCAAACTCAACGCGAACCTGGTCAGCGCTGGTCTCGATGACAAATGTGTCACCCTTTACATCTACAACAGTACCAACAATACCACCGATGGTAGTAATGCGGTCACCGTTCTTGATATTGGAGCGCAGCTGTTCAGCTTCCTTCTTGCGCTTGTTCTCGGGACGGATCAGCATGAAGTAGAACACGCCAACCATGATCAGCAGCATGGGAAGCATACCAAGCAAACCGCCACCCTGTGCTTGTCCCTGACCTGTTGCGGCATCTGCCAAAAAATGTAACATAAGAATAACTCCTTTATTATTGTTTTCTGCTATTATAGCATTGTTCTTAAAAATTGCAAGCAAAATTAGATTCTACGACTTAGTTTCTCGGAATATTCGCTTCTGAACTGAGCAAATGTGCCGCTGTCCAGAGCATTGCGGATTCTTTCCATCAGTTTATTGTAGAAATACAGGTTGTGCATGACAGACAGTCGCATAGCCAGCATCTCTTCTGCCACAAACAGGTGACGAATGTAAGCTCTTGAGTACCGGCGGCAAACCGGGCAATCACACTGCGGATCGATGGGAGATAGGTCCTTCGCGTACTTGGCGTTCTTCAGGTTGATCGCACCCTCCCAAGTGAAGAGTCTTGCGTGTCTTGCATTTCTTGCCGGCATTACGCAATCGAAGAAATCCACACCTCTTGCAACAGCTTCAATGATGTTTGTTGGCGTTCCCACGCCCATCAGGTAACGGGTTTTGTCCTTCGGCATATGAGGCTCTACCGCCTCGATGATATCATACATCTCCTCCGCTGTTTCACCGACGGCAAGGCCGCCGATGGCATAGCCGGGCAAGTCCAGCTCCGCGATGCGCTTCATATGGTCTACGCGAATGTCTGCATAAGTGCCACCTTGGTTAATGCCCCAAAGCATCTGCTGGGGATTTACCGTATCGGGAAGCGCATTTAACCGGGCATTTTCAGCCTTGCAACGCTCCAGCCAACGAAAAGTACGGTCAGCGCTCTGCTTGACGTACTCACGGGGCGCAGGATTTTCCACACACTCATCAAAAGCCATACAGATGTCAGAGCCTAAATTGGACTGGATCTGCATACTCTCTTCGGGGCCCATAAAGATCTTGTGTCCGTCAATATGGGACGCGAAAGTGACGCCCTCCTCCTTGATCTTTCGTAAGGAAGCAAGGCTAAATACCTGAAATCCGCCGGAGTCTGTCAGGATCGGGCCGTCCCAAGTCATAAATTTATGCAGACCACCGCACTCCTTCACCAGCTGGTCACCGGGACGCAGGTGCAGATGGTAGGTGTTGCTCAGCTCCACCTGACAGCCGATGTCCTTCAGGTCCTTTGCACTCAACGCGCCCTTGATGGCGCCTTGGGTACCAACATTCATAAAAACAGGCGTCTGCACAGTACCGTGAGCGCAGGTAAATACGCCGCGACGGGCATTGCCTTCCGTTTTCAGTAATTCAAACATAACAATCTCCTACAAAATACACATCGCATCACCGAATGAGAAGAAGCGATAGCGCTCCTGCACCGCCTGCGAATAGGCATTCAGCACATTTTCACGGCCTGCAAATGCAGAAACCAGCATCACAAGGGTACTTTCCGGCAGATGGAAGTTGGTGATCAAACCGTCCATCGCTTTGAACTGATAGCCGGGATAGATAAAAATCTCAGTCCATTTGGATCTTTCTTCAAATGTGCCGTCTTCATTGACAAGTGACTCCAGCGTTCTGCAGGAAGTGGTGCCAACACAGATGATCCGGCCGCCATTTTGCCGCGTCTTATTGAGAATCTCCGCCGTTTCCTTGCTCAGCATACACAGCTCGCTGTGCATATGATGGTCAGAAATCTCATCCGCCTTTACAGGACGGAAGGTGCCGAGACCCACATGGAGGGTAACAAAGGCGGTTTTGATACCCTTATCTTCCGCGGCCTTCAGCAGATCCTTTGTAAAATGCAATCCGGCTGTGGGGGCGGCAGCAGAGCCGACCTCTTTGGAATATACGGTTTGATAGCGTTCCTGATCCTGCAGCTCTGCCTTGATATAGGGCGGCAGGGGCATTTTGCCAAGCTGCTCCAGCACTTCAAGGAAAATGCCCTCGTAGTGGAATTCAACAACACGGTTTCCGTCAGGAAGCACCTCGGTAATCGTAGCTGTCAACTGTCCGTCGCCGAAAATGACCTGCTGGCCAGCCTGCAGCTTTCTGCCGGGCTTTGCTAAGCACTCCCACTTCTTATCCCCCAAGTCTTTTAAAAGCAGCAGCTCCGCTGCGCCGCCTGTGGGACGGTTGCCTAAAAGTCTTGCAGGTAAAACACGTGAATCGTTCATCACCAGGCAATCGCCGGGTTGCAGGTATTCCAAAATATCATAAAAATGCCGATGCTCCGTCTCACCGCTTCTGCGATTCAGCACCAGAAGTCTGGATGCGTCACGCTGCTGCAGAGGCGTTTGGGCGATCAGTTCTTCCGGCAGATCATACCAAAAATCGTGGGTTTTCAATTAAGTACCCTCCAAATCAAACGAATTGCTGTTTATCCTTAGATTATAGTGGATTTTTCCACATTTTGCAACAACAAATAAGCCTCCTTGCGCATAGATTAGCACGGAGGTGTTTTTTATGGCTAAACCGTTGTTTACCGGGGCTTGCACCGCGCTTGTAACGCCGTTTTTAGATGATAAGGTAAACTATCCAATGGCGGAGCAACTGCTCCGCAGGCAGATCAGCGCCGGCATCAACGCTGTTGTGCTTGCCGGAACGACCGGCGAGTCCCCAACACTTACCGATGATGAAAAAATCGAGCTATTCCGAAGATGCAAGCAATATGCAGGCGATTCTTGCCTGATCATTGCCGGAACAGGCAGCAATTCCACACAACACGCAATCGAGCTGAGCATCGAAGCACAGGACGCAGGCGTAGATGCACTTTTGGTCGTTTCTCCATACTACAACAAAGCAACTGCAGACGGGCTGGTTGCTCACTATTTGGCAATTGCTCACGCGGTGCGGATACCGCTGATCATTTACAATGTTCCCACCCGTACCGGCGTCGACATTCCCGTTGCTGTGTATCAGCGGCTATCCAAGGTTCCGAACATTGTGGGCGTCAAGGAAGCCAGCAGCGACGTTACCAAGGTGGCTCGGATCATAAACGCCTGTGGCCCGGATTTTGCCGTTTGGGCCGGTAACGACGATCAGATCGTTCCTGTCATAGCCTTAGGCGGAAGCGGTGTCATCTCCGTTCTGTCAAATGTATTTCCCGGTCAGACGAACGCTATGTGCCACGCTGCGCTTAACGGCGATATAGCAACCGCTGCAGCTTTACAGCGGCAATTGCTGCCCAGCATCGATCTATTGTTCTGCGAAGTCAACCCGATCCCGGCAAAGGCAGCTATGCGGTGCATTGGCTATGATTGCGGCAGCTGCCGCCTACCCCTTTGCGAGCCTACTAAGGAGCATTTGGTGCAAATTGAACGCCATTTCAAATAAAAAGTCCCCCAATGGGGGACTTTTTTAAGGCTCAAAGTTTTCAAAAATCGGGATTCTGTCCTCGCGGATGGAGGTTTCAAAATTCTCCTTGGTTCTCAGCGTCCAGCTGACGCTTTGAACACCCCAGAATTTCTCGCAGAGAACATTGCTCAGAGACTTTCTATCTTCAAAGCGGCAGGCAATGAAATCCGGCCTTGTAAAGACATTAGAAAGCAAATGGGTCATAGTGAATTTGGCCGGCCAGGGTAGTTTGCTGCGGCTGCGAAGATAATTCATCGTCAGCTGGCCGCGGATCACGTTCTTACGGTGTCTGCGCAGCCATTTGCAGCATCTGGGGTCAAAGGACTCGATACAATAACGGCCCTTATATTCGTCCAGCAGCTTGCAGGCTGCTTCGCATAATTGGGCATAGTTTCCTTTGACGGTTTTCAGTTCCACGATCAGGGGTGCTTCCCCATTAAACAGCGCAAGCACGTCAGAGAACAGTGGTATCCGCTCATTTGTGCCCTCCAAGCGGTAATTCTCCAGCTGCTCAGTGGTCAATTCCTCGATCCGCACATTCGCGCCGGCAGTACGCTTTAAGGAAGAATCGTGAATAACAGCCAGATTTCCGTCCTTCATCAGGTGAACATCCAGCTCGATGCCATAGCCGTGCTCCTTGGCTGCGCGGAAGGCCGCCATGCTGTTTTCGGGCACACCCTCTCCGTGCAGGCCTCTGTGGGCATAGTACCATCTGCGCAAAGCAGGGAGTCCTCTGTGTCCCGTCCGGCCCTTAATTAAAAACAAATATAGAAGAATAATCGCCAAAAGTACGATTGCTACGATCATCTCTATCAATCCTCCGTATCAAATGCTTCCAGGCCCTTCCTAGCCTCCACTTTGCTGTCACCGTGTTTAACAAAGAGCATTGTAACAAAAGAACCTGCCACAAACAGCGCTGCATAGGGGAATAGAACGCCCATACCCAATTTGTCCATCAGATAGCCGGAGACCATAGGTGTCAGCGTCTGGGCCGCCATAGATGCGGTGTAATAATATCCGGTGTATTTACCCACATCGCCATCGGAGCAAAGTTCAACGACCATTGGGAAAGAGTTTACATTGATGGTTGCCCAAGCAAAGCCTGCCAACACAAAAATGCCGATCATCATAACAACGGAGGTTTCTGCTGTGACAAACTGCGCAAGGCCAAAGGCCACCGCCAGCAACGCAACACCGATCAAAATTGCCTTCTTTCTGCCAATTTTAGACGACAGAATACCAACAGGCACAAAGGACACGATGGCTGCGCCGGTGCCAATCATCAGGGTCATATTGAAATCCTTGCCCAAGCGGTTGGAGGCATAGACGCTATACTTACTGCTAACCGCATTATAACCGAAATACCACAAAATAACCGA
>JAZOSY010000133.1:0-7612 GCA_045657385.1 Faecousia sp.
GGTAAAGCTTTATGATGAGATCAGGGAAAAGACACCCGATCAGGAAAAAGCACAGGCCTATGTGAAGGCGTTTTCCTTTGAGGATTGGAAATGCGAACTCCGCGACTTCTTAGGTAACAGTGCTGAAACGATGATCGCGCAGGAGGAACGGGAACGCAAATATGACAAGTCCACACATCCTGCTCGTTTTGCGTTGATCCGTGAGAACTGGGATGAGATTCTGAGAATCCTGGATGAGGAACTACCCACATATCAGCAGCTTTCCGGTGTACTTGATACGATTGGCATATCCAAGGAACTTTCCTCGATTGGCATAGATCGGCCAACAGCAGTTCGTACCTTTAAGGCTACAAAGGATATTCGAGATAAGTACGTTTTATCCCGTTTGGCTTGGGATCTTGGCGTTTTGGACGAACTGTGTGAGGTTTTATAAGGAGTAAGTATGAATCAAAATGAATTGTTGCAGAGTATAAATCTGTTTCTGTTTGATATGGATGGCACGCTGTATTTGGGCGACAGACTGTATGACTTCACCGACAGGCTGCTTGAAACGATCAAAGAGACAGGTCGTCGATACCTGTTTATGACAAATAATTCCTCCAAGAGCGTGGAGGATTACGTTAAAAAGCTGGCAAAATTGGGCATTTCAGCAACAAGAGATGATTTTATAACTTCATCTCAGGCAACGGCCCATTATCTGAAATTGCATCACCCAGGAAAGCGCCTGTATGTGTGCGGCACCCAGTCCTTGAAACGGGAATTGGAGATGGAGGGCTTTACGGTTACAGAGGTGCTGGATGATGTGGATTGCATTGTTATGGGCTTTGATACGGAACTGACCTTTAAGAAGCTGGAGGATGTAAGCCGACTGCTTTTGACTCGAGAAAACATCCCTTATATTGCGACCAATCCCGACTATGTTTGCCCCACAGAATTTGGCAGTGTTCCCGATTGCGGCAGTGTGTGCGATATGATCTTCAACGCAACAGGCAAGCGCCCGGTTGTGATTGGCAAGCCCAGCCCCTTAATGCCGCAGCTGGCAATGGAAAAGCACGGCTATCAGGCCGCTGAAACGGCTGTTGTGGGCGACAGAATCTACACAGACATCAAGTCTGGTCTGAATGCAGGTATTACGGGAATCTTGGTTATGAGCGGTGAAACAACACCCGAGATCCTTGCCGAGTCTGCGGATAAGCCCCATCTGGTTTTGGAGGATGCATCCGCTATTATTGAGGCGCTTAAGTAAATTTAGAGCCTATTATCTCCTGTGTGCGCTGTATGGCATTTGTGTTTGAAACAAAAGAAAAAACCAATTGACAAAACCATATAGAGAGGTTATAATACACAGGCACGCGAGAGTGTTGGAATGGTAGACAAGCACGTTTGAGGTGCGTGTGGTTACGCCGTGTGGGTTCGAGTCCCATCTCTCGCACCAAAAAAAGAGAGTACCCTTTTGGGTACTCTCTTTTTTGATATGCCCCATTTGAGATAAGACTCGATAGACTGAATGAAAAATAACCGGATGCTAAAAGCATCCGGTTATTTTAATCGTTATGCCGATTTAGGCTGCTTTTCTTTTCCTGTCGGCTACCATTACTGCAGTAAAACCTGCAAATGCAATAACCAAAACCGCGCTCCACAGCAAAGAATTACTGTTATCGCCGGTTTCCGGAGAGGTTATGCCGGACTCCTTGGCCTCAACCAGCACATAAGTACTGAAGTGGTCAGTATCGAAGGTTACATATCCGTTTTCAGCAGGTGTTGCGGTGTGCTCTTCAGGCTCTCCCTCATCGGGCACATAGAACACGGTAAGAACCTTGCCCGCCAATTCTGCAGGCACAGGAAGTTTGACGGTAAACACACCATTTTCCAGTTTGGTGATATTTGCGCCCAATTTGCTTGAGTAGAGCGTAATGTCATAGGCCGCATAGGTGTCTGTGCCAACCGCGTTTTTAATAGTGTCGTTCTTGACTTCCTCCACCTTTACTTCTGTATCCATAGGTACAGATTTATCAGAGGTAGAGATCTCAATCTTGCTCATCAGATCGCCGCCCTTGTAGGCCGGTTCGGTAAAGTTCTCTGCTCTTTCCGATTTGGCGATCACGAAGGGACACTCAATTTCACCGACCTTCAGCATATAGAAGCTATCGCCGGCGTTGCTAATATCAATGTATTCTTCAGCATATTCCATAAGCTCTGGATCAAGATCGCTGAACAAGCCGCCTATGGAAAGGGAAATGCCGCTGTCTGCCCCAAAGTAATCATCAATTCTCTTTTGCGCAGCTGCCAAATAAGCTTCCGGTGTGTTAGCCGTGTCAGATGGTACATAGAGCACAAACTTATAGGCAACACCGCCTTCAGTAGTAGCGTAAACATCGCCGTCAAACATAACGATCATATGTCCACCGGCCTCGCTGTAGAACATACCACCGCCGCTGCCCAAACGGGTGTCAATACCAAAGGTAAACTTACCGCCGCCAACATCGTTCAGGAACTCCTTTGCAAAGTTCAGAGCCACGCCGGGGTCGTCTACGCCGGTTTGTGCAACCGTTGCGGCATAATTAACTAAGTACAGGTCGTCCAAAATGTAGAATTTCCATTCGTCTGTGGAAGCATCTTTCATCCTCTTTACCATAGCGTCCACATTCTTCTTAATTTCCGCATCAGGCTGGGTATACTTTACATCCACATAATAGATCTCTTCCGTTCCGGTATTCCGGTCCATTATAGAGATCATTGCTCGGTTAGGATTGAAGGGCTCTTCATTACAATAGGCCCATACTTCGTATTGATTGTCCTTCACAAGGCTTTTTGCGATGGCAGAAAGCAGGAATTCGGAATCGCCGCTATCCTCAGGCTCATCAGCGCAAACAGTCCAGGTTTCGGTTGTAGTAATTTTCTTCATCACATCGGAATACTTCTCCGGTGCAGGCACAACCTTAACGCTACGATACAACAGCTCATAGTACAGATTGCCGGTTTCCTGATCGATTCCAAGCTCAACCATTTCAAAACCATCATAAATCAAACGGTTACCTTCAGCGATGAATTGCTTGATATAATCTTCGCCAACAGAACCGGCAGGGCCAAATGCGCCTAGAATAACAGCGCTGGTGTACTCACCTGACCCGTCATCCCAATAATTTGGCGCAAATACACCACCGGAAATAACGGTCTTGTCAACATTGGCAGTATCCACATACAAGCCGCCTGTGCCGGATGTGGTATAGCAATCATTTATATACAATTCACCGGCGAACTGTGCAATACCATTAAAATCGCCGCTGTTTATGTATGCCTTACCACCCTCAACCGTCAAACCGCCACTCAAATATCCGCCATCGACAGTAATGGTTGCACCTTGATAATTGAAAGTAAAGAAACTGACACTGGCATCCTTTAAAGTAACAATGCCATAATTGTGAATATCTCCGCCAACATAGAGATTCTCGAGGGTGAGTGTTGCGCCCTCTTCAACCAGTATGCTGCCATCAATGCCACAACCCATATCCGTGCTGTTTTTAATGGTTACATCAGCACCGTTCTTCACTATAAAACCGTAGCCGTAATCTGCCATTTGCGTGGAGAGCAAATGACCGTCCAGTTCCACGATATGCGTTCCGCCGTCAAATACGATTGCCTCATTATAGGGCAAATAGTCCGGATCGGGCTCAGCACCTTCGCCAAGAGAAACAATATGCCGCAAAAGGGTGATCGTATTACCCTCAACAGAAACTGAACCCTCAGGAAACAATGCAGCAACATCGCTACTGTCAGACAGAGTAACAGCAGATGAGATTATAACACCAGACAGCAGAAGCGCCAGCACGAGCATCATGCCTAAAAATCGTTTCATATTTAACCCTCCTTAAATATTTCTATTTTCAATTTACTACTTTCAAAGCAAAAAATCAATACAATTATACGAAAATTAAGAATTTACTTAACAAATCTCCACAAATTCCTCTGTATCCCTTATTGGATTGCCTCAATAATGGCAGAGGCATCTTGCAGGACCAAGTGGGGTTTATCCTCTGAATTTGCAAGAATTTCCGGGGTTGTTTCACCACTCATAACCAGAATTCCTGTAATGCCGGCATTTAGGCCTGACTTAATATCAGTATAGATCCGATCACCGACAACCGCCGTTTCAGCCGTGGAATATCCGTATTTAGCCATAGCAAGCTGAGGCATCAGAGGACTTGGCTTGCCAATCACAACCGGGCGCTTGCCTGTTGCGTTAAAGATCATATCGCACACGCTGCCGCAATCAGGCACGCTGCCAAACTCTGTTGGGCAAACATAATCGGGATTAGTCGCAATATAGGGAATATTCTCCCGGGTCAGCAGCAGGCGGCTCACATCCTCAAGCTTTTTGAAGGTCAATTCCGTATCGAAGCCCATCACGATGCAATCCACATCGTCCAGCACCTCGGTAACCACGAAACCCTCCATCTCCAACTCACGCTTCAAAGACTGGGTGCCGCAGACATAAAGACGCTGGCCGGGGTGGTACAATTTCAGATAATGGGCCGTTGCCTGAGAGGATGTTATAAAATCGTCTCTTGTTGCCAAAATGCCTAATTTGCCTAGCTTTTTAATATAATCCTCCACGCTCTTGGAGGAATTATTGGTCATAAACAGGTATCGGCGGCCTGTGTCTTTGATGGTTTTCAGCAGCGCATTTGTAAAGTCATACAATCTGTCACCCAAATACAATGTGCCATCCATATCAAAAAGGAACAGTTTTATGCTCTGTAATAATTCATTCTGATCCATACTTACTCCTTATAACGCCTCGCACAGTTCGTCCAAAACGCCAATATCCCACGCCAAACGGGACAAAACATACTTATCACGAATGTCCTTTGTAGCCTTAAAGGTACGAACAGCCGTTTTTCGATCTACGCCAATTGAGGAAAGATCCTTGGATATGCCGATTGTGTCAAAAATGTCGCAAAGTTGCTGATATGTGGGCAGTTCTTCATCCAAGATCCTTAAAATCCCACTCCAGTTCTCGCGGATCAGCGCAAAACGCGCAGGATGGGTGGACTTGTCATATTTGCGTTCCCGTTCCTCCTGTGCGATCATCGTTTCAGCACTGTTACCTAAGAAATCACGAAGTTCACATTTCCAATCCTCGAAGGAGAAATTCTTCACATAAGCCTCTGCTTTTTGAGAGTTGGGTGTAATTTTCCTGATTGCATCGTAGAGCTTAACGGCCTGCAGCGTACCAAGCGCGCACTGGATACCGTGCAGATCCACCTGTGTTCCGAACTCAAGGCCACGCATATCCCAAATATGGGAGAAATAATGCTCCACGCCCGACGCAGGCCGCGACACACCGGCATATGCCATCGCGATACCACCAATCACAAGGCCCTCAAAAACCGCCTCTACGGCCTTCTCATCCCGTCTTAAAAGGCCTTCCGCATTATCAACACACTTCTTCAGTGCATCGCGGATCAGCTGTGCAACGCGTTCGCAGTAATACTCGCCCGTTATCAGATGGGCAATTCTCCACTCGGCAATACTAACGTATTTTGCAAGCATATCGCCAATGCCGGATTTGAGCATATGGATCGGTGCGTTTTTCAAGATGTCCGTATCGCCAATGATAACATCCGCGCAGCGGCTGTTAAGAGATACCTTTAAGCCATCCATAGACATAGACGAGGTTGCGGAAGCGTATCCATCCATCGAGGGCGCAGTTGCAACGATAATATATTTTCTGCCTGTCACATTGCTTAAAATCTTGCCAATGTCGTTAATAACGCCGGAACCAATAGCCACGATCAGGTCGCAGGAATTGTCAAAGTGCATAACAGCAGAACCAACAGCCGCTTCATCCGGCTCGAGATGCTCGTCTTGAAAACAATAGCTTTCATAAGGAATATTATGCTTATCCAAGGTGCTGCACACCCGTTCCCCTGCCGCTGCAAAGGTATTGATGTCCGAAAGCAAAAAAAGCTTCTTTGCCTCATACTTATTCACGAAAAAGCCAAGGCGGTCAATCGCCCCTTTTCCGAAAGCGATTTCCTCCACAGATGCGCTATGCACCTTGCCGCACTGACAGACTCCGTTTCCCAAATAATGCTCCAATTATGATTCCTCCAACGTCCAGTTGATTTATTTCCTATCTCGTGATATTATCATACTGGCTATTTAGACAAATGTCAAATACGGAGGAAACCAAATGCCAATTGTCACAATTATCGGCTCCGGTATGATGGGTTCAGCCCTCGCTTTTCCTGCAAGAGAAAACGGAAATACTGTCCGTCTGGTAGGAACGCCCCTTGACCGGGAGATTATCAATGCGTGCAAAAAAACCGGCAAACACCCCAAGCTGCCGCTACCCTTTCCTGCAGGTGTGGAATACTATCAAATCGAAGATGTTGAGATGGCGCTTGACGGCGCAGATATGGTCATTGGCGGTGTCAGCAGCTTCGGCGTTGCGTGGTTTGCTGAGGAGATCCTGCCTATCCTCCCTGAGGGTATGCGTCTTTTGACCGTCACCAAGGGTCTTATGGACACACCGGATGGCAAACTCATTACCTACCCTGCCCTGTGGCAGAAAAAGCTGGACAGTTTAGGAAAGTATATTTCTCTCAACGCTGTTGGCGGTCCTTGCACAAGTTACGAGTTGGCACAACACGATCAGACAGAGGTGTCCTTTTGCGGCAGCAATATGGACGATCTTCGTTTCCTAAAATCCGTTATGCAGACCGATTATTATCACATCAGTCTGACAACAGACATTGTTGGTATCGAAAGTGCGGTTGCTCTTAAAAACGGCTATGCACTGGGTATTGCGCTGACCGTTGGTCTTAACCAGAAGGAATTTGGCCTCGACAGCGAGCTGCACTATAACTCACAGGCGGCTGTTTTCGGACAAGCTGTTAAAGAAATGGCAAGGCTGCTGGAATTTCAGGGCGCACCGGATCTGCATAACCTCTGTGTTGGTGCCGGTGACCTATATGTGACCGTTTACGGTGGCCGTACACGACAGATCGGCATTCTCTTGGGCCGCGGTATGGACATTGACAGCGCAAAGGAAGCCCTTAGTGGCATCACATTGGAATCCCTTGTGGTTGCAGGCCGCGTTGCCAGAGTCATCCGGCAGAACATCGCGGAGGGAAAGCTGAAAGCGGCCGATTTCCCCCTGCTTTTGCACATCGACGAGATCGTCACAAACAAAATGCCCGTAAATATCCCTTGGGAGAAATTTACATATGAACAAATTTGAAATTTATACGCAGATTCTCCGCGAAGAACTAAAGCCTGCTATGGGCTGTACCGAGCCAATCGCAATTGCCTACGCAGCGTCCATCTTAAGGAATGCGCTTGGCAGCGATCCTCAAAAGATTGAGCTGCAGCTCAGCGGAAACATCATCAAGAACGTCAAAAGTGTTATCGTTCCGGCTACAGGCGGTATGCACGGCATTGAGACTGCCGCCGCTGCAGGTATTATCTCTAACGCGCCACATAGGCAGTTGGAGGTTCTTGCCGGATTGACCAACGAGGACATTCCGAAAATCAAAGACTTTATTGACACCTGTAGCATCCACATCAGCGAGTTGGAAACGGACAAACCCTTTGAGGTCAAGATCTT
>JAZOSY010000134.1:0-6727 GCA_045657385.1 Faecousia sp.
TCATGTTGTTCACCTCTTTCTAGTAAGCTTAAAAGAGCGCAATTGCCCTAGCAATTCTTTAATCGCCCGGATATCATACCACAGGCAAATGCAGATTGCAAGTGTTTTTTTATATTTTTTCAGAAAAAGTGATTAAAATGCCCAGTTTCCGTTGCGGAAGATGGCTACGGCCTTGCCGTCACGGGTAATTGCGTCGATATTCATGGTGTCGCAGCCGATCATAAAGTCCTCGTGGATCATAGAATCGTTGATGCCCAGCGCGCGGCACTCGTCCAAGGTCTTATTATGGTAGTCATCGATGGTATCGGGGAAGCCCATACCCACAGCCAGATGGCAGGCGGCATTCTCATCGAACAGGGTGTTGTAGAACAGCAAGCCGCTCTCTGCGATGGGGCTGGACTGGGGAACCAGCGCGCACTCGCCCAGGTAGGATGCGCCCTCGTCCATAGAAAGCATGGTGTTCAGCAGCTCTTCGCCAACCTCGGCCTTGGCTTCTACCACCTTGCCGTTTTCAAAGCGCATAAAGAACTTGTCGATGATCTGACCCTGATAGGACAAAGGCTTGGTGGAGTAAACGATACCCTCTGCCTGTCCCTTCATGGGAGAGATGAAGCATTCCTCGGAGGGAATGTTGGGATTGAAGGAGATGTTCCGCTTGCTGGTCTCCTGACCGCCGCAGAAGCGTCCTTCGGGGATCATACCCACAGTCAGGTCGGTGCCGTTGGCTGCGGTGTAGTGGAGTTTTTCGATGCCCAGGCTGTTCAGGTAAGCACAGCGGTCGTGGAGATTCTTGTTGTGGTCTTCCCAAGCCTTGATGGGATCATCGTTTACACGGGAGGTTGCCAAAATAGCTTCCCACAGCTTCTCGATGGCAACGCTGGTGCGCTCGCCGGGGAATACCTTCTTTGCCCAAGCGGCACCGGGAACGGCAGCGATACACCACTGCTGCTCGCCGTCACGCTGGTCGATATAGGGCTTCAGGATGGGGTAGCTCATTCTGCGGGCCTTGGCCACCTTTGCCATATTCATGCCCTTCAGGCCATCGGGATCTTCGGAGATCAGGTGGATACGGGCAGGCATAGTGTCGCAGAAGTGCTGCTGACGGGCCTTCTGGTAATCGGTAACGGTGCCCATTGTGGTCACGGACTGGTAACGCACATGGATCTTAGCCAAGGGCTGGTAGTTCCACTCAACGGTGACCTTCTTGGCTTTGGCCTTGTAGGCCTCCTCAACCACCAGCTTTACAAATTCGGGCTGGTCCAGATCGGCAAAAATCAGAACCTCCTGTCCCTTCTGCACATTGACACCGCAGCGGACGATCAGTTCGGCATACTTTTTCAAAATTGTCTTTTTCATATCGGATTGTCCTCCTTTTTATTGGATTTTTCCATTCTAACAGATTTATTCCAAACCGTCAATCACTGTTGCAATTTTTCTCTTTCGAGTTATAATGGTTTTATAAGGAAGTGATACTATGCTCACGAAAGAACAATTGCTTCAGCGCTTCACCAAAACCACTCTGCTGGACGGCGCTACCGGCTCCAATCTGCAAAAAGCCGGTATGCCCCGTGGCTGCTGCACTGAGGAATGGATCTTGGCCAATCCTCAGGCGCTGGTCAGTCTGCAGAGAGCCTATGTGAATGCCGGAAGTGATATTCTGTATGCCCCCACCTTTCAGGCACAGCCCATTGCCTTGGAGAAGGTGAATCTGCACAAGCAGGCAGAGGCCATCAATGCCCATCTGGTGGCGCTGACCAAGTCCGTTTCCCCGGATGTGCTGGTTGCCGGCAACCTGACCACGCTGGCTGCCTACTGCGACAGCTTCGATCCCCAGAATTTCGACCTTCTGGTAGAAAACTACCGGGTGCAGATCGGCGGCCTTTTGGAAGGCGGCGCAGATCTGCTGGCTGCAGAGACCTTGATGTATCCGCAGGAGGCGGAGGCGATCTTCACCGCCGCGGAGCTGGAGGGCGCAGAAGCGGCAATGTACACATTTACTATGCAGCCAGACGGAAGCCTTTTCTCCGGCCGGGACGCAGCGCCTGTTCTGAAGGAGCTGGAGGAGGCCGGCGCTTGCGCCGTCGGCTTCAACTGTGTGGCAGCGGATAATATGACTCCGGGTCTGGTGAGCCGGCTGCGCCGGTATGTGAAGGGCAACCTTATCTGCAAGCCCAATGCAGGCAACCCTGTCATTGGGCCGGACAACCTGCCCCACTACCCCTTAGACCCTGCAGGCTTTGCCAAGATCGTGGCCGAGTGCGCCGAAATGGGCGCTAACATTTTAGGCGGCTGCTGCGGCACGACACCTGAGCATATTGCCACCGTCAAGGAAAAACTGCTTAGCCACGCATAAATAGCAAAAACTCCCCTCTCGGGGAGTTTTTTTAGTCGTTTTATTACGGGCGTAGGCCCATACCGCCTTCCAGCGTCAGGGTCTCGCCGCTCATATACTTTAAGTCGGGAGATGCCAGCGCCACGCAGGCTCTGCCGATCTCTTTTTCCGCATCGCCGAAGTGGCCCATAGGCGGCATATGCACATTGGCCTTGAAGACCTCAGGATTTGCCGCCGCCCAGCCCTCCAGCTGCGCTGTCCAAGCCAAGGGGCAGACCACATTCACATTGATGCCGTCCTTACCCCACTCGGTAGCCGCCACACGGGTGAGGCCTCGGATGCCCTCCTTGGCCGCCGCGTAGGCACTCTGTCCGAAATTACCGAACAAGCCTGCGCCGGATGCGAAATTGATCACGCTGCCCTTGGTTTTGACAAGGTGGGAATAGCAGGCCTTCATATAGTAGAATGTGGCGTAAAGGCCGGAATACATAGCCAGATCAAACTGCTCGGCGGTGTGGTTTGCAAGTGTCACGCCGGAGGCAGACGCCTGGGCGTTGTTGATCAGCACGTGGATGTTGCCGAATTTCTTTACCGCTTCTTCCACCACACGCAAGGCCGTGGCTTCATTGTCTGCACCGGCGGCAATATCTGCCTGCACGGGCAGGACCTCGATGTTATAGAGTCTTTCCAGTTCTTCCTTGGCATCCAGCAATTTAGAGAGGTTGCGGCCGGTGATGACAAGATTGGCGCCCTCTTTGGCAAAGGCGGTAGCAATACCATAGCCGATGGAGCCACAGCTGCCGTCAGCAAGAACGGCCCGGCCACCGCCGGTAATGATCACGGTTTTTCCTTTTAAGAATCCCATATCAAGCACTCCTTTCCGGTAGTATCTCCCCGTCTGGTGTGATTACCACAATATTAAGCGGAATATTTTTGCCGCTTTGCTCGATGGCGGTTTTTACCGCGAAGGGCAATCCGCCGCAGCAGGGCACGGTCATACGGGTTACGGTTACCGAGCGGATGTTGTTGTTTGCAAATATTTGCGTCAGCTTTTCTGCGTAGTTGACCCCGTCCAGCTTGGGACAACCGATCATGGTCACCTTGTTTTTCATAAAGTCGTTGTGGAAATTGCCGTAGGCAAAGGCGGTGCAATCGGCGGCGATCAGCAGATCCGCCCCCTCAAAATAAGGCGCATTGGGCGGCAGCAGCTTGATCTGAACGGGAAAGTTGCGAAGCTGGCTGGTCTGGGGCTGCACGCTCTGACAAGCCGCGCCGGGGCAGCCGCAGGGGAGCGGCTCCTGCTTGGCTTTCTTCGCCGCCAAAACCGCCGCCTCGTTGTAGGCCAGGGCTTCCCTTTCCTCAAAGGCGATGGCATTCATCGGGCAGGCGGGCAGACAATCGCCCAAGCCGTCGCAGTAGTCCTCCCGGAGCAGCTTGGCTTTGCCCTCTACCATACCGATGGCACCCTCGTGGCAGGCCTTGGCGCACAGGCCGCAGCCGTTGCATTTTTCTTCGTCGATGGTGATAATTCTGCGGATCATTGTCATCCCACCTTTTTGTTCTCGCGTTTTTGGTTGGCCGCGATCTCCATCATCTTCTCATACATCTCATCGCCCACGCACTTTCTGGCATACTCACACCATTGAACGCAGCTGAGTGTATCATTATATGCAACAAAGCCGCATTTTTCGCAGGCCATTTGGGTATCGATGGAGAACATTTCGATCTCTGCGCCGCATTGGGGGCAGATTTTTTCGATAATGGTCGGTGTTCTGGGTTTTCCTTGACATCCTTCTAACATAAGTGATCCCTCCTTTTGGGAATATCATACACGAAAAACGCGCCGCACGATGTTGCAAATGTCACATCTTGCGGCGCATTATTTTTATAGCATACGAAACCAGTTGCGGTCGTAATCGACAAGGCCTTCCTCTTTTATTTTGACCAGCTCACGGGTTAGGGCGCTGCGGTCAACGCATAAGTACTCTGCCAGTTCGATTCGGCCGAGGGGCACTTCAAAATAGCGTGTACCTTGGGTCTGGGCCTGAATGGACAGGTAGGAAAGCAGCTTTTCCCGAATGGTTCGTTTGGACACCGCCTCCACCTTTCGCATCAAATCCCGGTTTTTATCGGCAATGACGCGCACCATATTTTCGATCAGTTTTTGGTGGAAGGGGCAGGCGTTGGTACACCGGCACATCATCCGTCCAAAGGGCATAAACAGGATATGGGCATCCTTGGAGACCTGAAAGGTCACAATGGACAGGTTATCCGTGCCGCAGGCAAAGGTCTCACCGAAGACTTCATTTTCACGCACACGCACCAGCATGGTCTTATTGCCCCAAATGTCCTCCTTGATCATATCCACCGCGCCGGAGACCACGATGCCCACGTGGTTGATGTTTTCGTTTTCAAAGTGTACGATGTCCCCCTTGGAAAACGAGCCGAAATGGTAGCCGGTACAGCCCAGCATACCGATCCGGTCATCGGGCGCGATCCCCTCGAACAGGGGTGTATTCAGTTCCTTGATAACAGCTTGCATAGCCATCGCCTCCTGATGCTATTTTACACCGAAAATCAGAATGTTGCAAGTGTCACATTTGCAAAAGCATTGCATTTCCCACCCGTTGTGGTATAATGATTAAAGTTTGCAAAAAGGAGGTGCGCGCTTTGCGGTCGAAACAATATTCCCTGACCGAGGGTTCTATCTGGAAGGCTATGGTCCTGTTTGCCCTGCCGGTGTTTTTGGGAAATGTATTTCAGCAGCTGTATAACGCCTTTGACGCTTGGTGCGTGGGCAACTACATCGGCGACGATGCCCTGGCCGCCGTCAGCTCCTCCGGTAGTCTGATCTTTATGATGGTCAGCTTTTTCAACGGCTTGGCCATGGGCGCAGGCGTCATCATCGCCCGGGCATTTGGCGCAAAACAGTACGATACGATGAACAAGGCCATTCACACCGCCATCGCCTTCGGCTTGGTCACAGGTGTGATCCTGACCGTGGCCGGTGTGGCGCTGACCCCTGTGATTCTGCGGTGGATGGGCACCCCTGCGGAGGTGCTTCCCCAATCCATCACCTATTTCCGTTACTACTTCTACGGCGCGATTTTCATCGTGATGTACAACATCTTTGTGGGCATTCTTCACGCTGTAGGTGACAGCAAGCACCCACTTTACTATCTGATTTTTTCCACCTTCGTCAACATCGCGCTGGATATGCTGTTCGTAGCTGTGCTTGGATTCGGTGTGGGCTCTGCCGCCATCGCCACCACCATCTCCCAAGGCGTCAGCGCACTACTGTGCTTTTTGCTGCTTTTAAGAGTGGATGCGCCTTACAAGGTGCGGTTTCGTCACATTCGCTTTCACAAAGAAAGTCTTGTACAGATCATTCGCTACGGCCTGCCCTCGGGTGTGCAGAACAGCGTGATCGCGCTGGCAAATGTGTTCGTGCAGACCAATATCAACAGCTTCGGCAAGGCCGCAATGGCCGGCTGCGGCTCTTACTCCAAGCTGGAGGGCTTTGCTTTCCTGCCGGTGACCTGCTTCTCGCAGGCGCTATCTACCTTTGTGGGGCAGAATCTGGGCGCACAGCAACACGGACGGGTCAAAAAAGGCGTGGCCTTCGGTGTGGTATGCAGTTGCCTGATGGCAGAAGTAATCGGCTTGCTTTCTTACCTCTTTGCGCCACAGCTGATCGGATTTTTCAGCGAAACGGCCGAGGCGATCCAATTCGGAACGGAGCATATGCGAACTATCTGCCTGTTCTATTTCCTGCTTGCCTTCTCCCACTGCATCGCCGGTGTGATGCGCGGCGCAGGCAAGGCCACCGTGCCTATGTTCACCATGCTGGCCTGCTGGTGCGTGTTCCGGGTGAGTTATATCTCCGTGGCGGTGCGGTTTGTTAACCGCCTCACCACCGTATCCTGGGCCTACCCCATTACTTGGACCCTCAGCAGCATCATCTTCCTGATCTACTTTCTGAAAGCAGACTGGATCCACAATTTTGACAGAGAAGAACAAAAGGCTTGACCGAATCGGTCAAGCCTTTTCTTCGTTGCGCAGGTATCGGTTCAGATAGTTCAAGGTGGTCTTTTTGTCTGCTGACCACGCAGGTGCGATCAAGTCTTTTTTCGCGCCGTCGCCGGTGATGCGGTGAACGACTACCTCCGGCGGCAGAAGATCAACGCACTTTTTGAGCGTTTCTGCGTAGGCCTCCAAGGTGAGCGCCTGCACCCTGCCGGCCGCATACTCGGTCGCAAGACGGGTGTTTTGGAGGATATGGAGCAGGTGGAATTTGACCCCATCCGTGCCGCAGCCTACCGCATATCGGGTGGTAGCCACCGGGTCATCGTTTGGCAGGCCGATAATGATGTGGGTGATCACTTCAAGACCGGC
>JAZOSY010000135.1:0-15417 GCA_045657385.1 Faecousia sp.
TGCAGCTGGACGCAAAAGACGGCGTCATTAAAGGCGTGAAACTATACTCCGATTCCATGGACTGGGCCTTGCCCGGTGCCGTTGAAGCCGCCCTTTCCGGCTGCCGTTTTGAAACCGGGGCTATGATAGACGCTCTGCGGCAGGGAAATTTGCAGACGGAAATCTGCGAAGACCTGTGCAGTATGCTGAAAGCGCAGGATTTATAAGCAGTTTGTGCAACTTTCGCCTTAATTGACTTGCTTTTTTGTGATGAAGTATGGTAAAATCTACTTGATATAACAAAAGCAGTAAGGAGGCTGTTTTATGCCAAAAAATACTGAAAACAATGCCGCGAAAATGTTTGAGCAATTTGCGCAGCAAGGCACACAGGCCAGCAACGACAAGGCGCTCATCGAACCCCAGCCGATTCCTTTCGAAAAGAACCCCTGCGTCTTGACCGAGGGCAAGTTTAAGGCTATGCCTTTGCCTAAGCAGATGTCCACCAAGGAAGAACTGTACGCAGCCCTGGCTGACCTGCGAGTCAAGTATCAGCCGTTTTTGCAGGAACTGGCCCCTGCGATTCCCGTTTGCCGGGACTCACAGGAACTGAAAACCTTCCTGTTCAACGGTGAAGAAGAGATTACCATTCCCCATTACGGCGGCCCTCTGGGCAACGCCGTCCATACATACACCACCACTTTCACCCTGGGCGAATTTGACGGACGGGCTGTGTTCTTCCGCTGCAAGGGCGCTGACTACATCGCCATCGTCTATGTGAACGGCAGATTCGTCGGCTCTCACGAGGGCTTCTTTGGTGAATTTGAATTTGACATTACTGAGTTTGTTCGCGAGGGTGAAAACCAGCTGGAAATCCGATTGGAGAACGACTTCTCCTACCGCGGCACTGGCGTTGGCGGTATTGCTGACCCTGTGATTATCGAGGGTGACAAACTCTACGCCTACACCGGTGTGGGTTGGGATGACCCCCAAATCGGCTGGCATCACTGCCCTCCCGGCATGGGTATTTATCAGGGCGTTTACATTGATGTGCGGAACACCTGCAGCATCACCGACCTGTATGTGCAGACGGATTTGGAGAACAGCGCTGTGACCCTGTGGGCGGAAGTGGAAAACACCACCTACGAGTCAAGAGAAGTTTCTTTCTCCCTCTCTTTGTACGGTCAAAACTTTGAGGCTACCCTGTTTGAGGGCACGGAGTACAAGCCCATGTTCGAGGACCAGCCGCTGCTGGCCAAGCATGGCAAGAACATTTACAAGATCCCTATGAAACTGCCCAACCCCAAAGTGTGGCAGTTGGATGCTCCCTATCTGTATCAGATGCAGGTAACCCTTTCCTACGACGGAAAGGTTTGCGACTGCGACAAGGTCACCTTCGGTATGCGCAGCTTCACGCAGGACACCCAGTCCGAAACAAAGGGTATGTTCTACTTGAATGGTGAGAATATCCGTCTGCGTGGTGCCAACACTATGGGCTTTGAGCAGCAGGATGTTGTGCGTGGTGATTTTGACCAACTGATTGACGACATTCTGATTTCCAAACTCTGCAATATGAATTTCTGGCGGCTGACCCAGCGGCCTGTGCAGCCTGAGGTTTATGAGTACTGCGACAAGTTGGGTCTTATGACCCAAACTGATCTGCCTCTGTTCGGTGTTATGCGCCGCAACAAACTGATTGAAGGCGCCCGTCAGACAGAGGAAATGATGCGCCTGATCCGCAGCCACCCCTGCAACGTGCTGATTTCCTATATGAATGAGCCCTGGGCCGATGCCGGCAAGGAACCTCATCGCCATATGCTCCGTGAGGAAATGGAAGTGTTCTTTGAGGTCTGTGACCGGGTTGTCCATTACAACGCTCCCGGCTACATCATCAAGCACATTGACGGCGACTTTGATCCTCCTACCCGCGGCACAATGCCGGATATGCACTGCTATACCTTATGGTACAACGGCAGCCAGATTGACTTCGGCAAACTCTACCGGGGCTTTGCTCAGGAGGTTGCACCCGGCTGGTACTACGGCTGCGGTGAGTTCGGCACGGAGGGTCTGGACTTTGCGGACCTGATGAAGCGCAGATATCCGGCCGAATGGCTGAAGGAGCCTTTTGACCCGAATAACATTCTGTGCTCTCAATCCAAAGCATTCCACGGCTATTTCTTCGAGACTCCCAAGACCTTGGAGGAATGGGTCACCGCGACGCAGGCCCATCAGGCCTTTGCCGCTAAGGTGATGACCGAGAGCTTCCGTCGGGATCCCAGAATGATCTCCATTGCGATCCATCTGTTTATCGATGCTTGGCCCGCAGGCTGGATGAAGACCATTATGGACTGCGAGCGCAATCCCAAGCCTGCATTCTTCGCTTATCAGCAAGCTTTGGAACCGATTCTGGTCACCCTGCGCAGCGACCGTTTCACCTACTATGTCGGTGAGAATGTAAGCCTTGAAACCCACATCTGCAACGACACCAATCAGGTCTTGACAGATGGCTGGTCTGTACGCTACGAGCTGCACAAGGGCGACGAGGTGGTTATGGTAGGCACCACGCCCGTTCAGGCCGGCGCCTGCACCGCTGAGTATGTGGCAAGCTGTGATTTCGCAGCGCCTCAGGTTTGTGACCGCGAGAAGTTCTGTGTGAAGGCAATTTTGCTCGACGCAGACGGCAAGGTGGTCTCCCATCAGGAATTCCCCATTGAAGTGTTTGAAGATGTGGAAATTCCCGAAAACGACAACATCGTGCTGATCACCTCCTTGGAAGAGGGCGAGAACCAGATTGCCGGCGAGACCATTATGAAGTCCACCAAGCGCGCTCACACACCCCTCTACTTCGTGTCCCGGGATACCGGTCACCCTGCTGTTGCCGAGTTTGAGCCTACCGACTTCAGAATGTGGTACGATGCCAAACTGGATCGGCTGGCACCTATTTGTCCCAGCTGCTTCGAAGCAAACGACGGCTTCCGCCCGATTCTGAGCAGTTATGTGGACAATGTTATGCGAACTGTTGTTGGTGAAAAGGAATACGAGGGCAAGCGCTATATCATCTGTATGGCAGATCTGCGACTGGAAAATCCTGTTGCAAAACGATTCCTCCGCAACTTAATGTTACTGTAACAAAAAAAGAGACCGATGGTTATCATCGGTCTCTTTTTATATTGCAAGAAGGGGTGCTCACGCACCCCTTCTTTTTTAGTATTATTTAGCGCCGTTTACATTCTTCAAAATTTCCTTATTGGCTGCAAAATCTACAAGCAACACGCTTCTGCCTTTGTTCGAATAGCCATACTCAAAGGTGCCATCTGCAGGGATGCACTGTGTTTTAATTTGAGCACCACTCAGCAAGGGGAACACATCCGTCAGATAATTGATGATTTCCTTATTGGACATATCTGTTGTAACCATAGGCAAGATATTGGTCAGCAGATTGTTCAGCTGGCCAAAACTCATCTGCTTGCACTTCTGGAAAATCAGATTTACAACATTTCTCTGCCGCTGCGTACGGCCGAAATCGCTACCACCGGAAGAACGGTCCCGGGCATGCATCAATGCTGCTGCGCCGTCCAGATGGTTCATACCCGGCTGTGCAGCAAAACCGGATTCATTCAGATAGGCCGCTTCAGCACTGGTCAAATTGATGTCGATGCCGCCTATCAGATCAACCACCTTTGTAAAGCCATCAAAATCCACTTCTATATTGCCATCTACATGCACGCCAAAGTTAATTTCCAGGCTCTTATTCAGCAACTTCATACCACCGAAGGCATAAGTCGCATTCATTTTATTTTTGTCGTAACCGGGAATCTCAACATACATATCTCGCATAAAGGATGTCATTGTGACTTCCTTGGTCTTTTTATTGACAGAAACCAAAATCATTGTATCGGAACGCGTCCGACCCTCTCCGGGACGACGGTCTTGACCAATCAGCATAATGTTGATTATATTGTCGTCACCCACCAGAGGAACATATTCCGTTTTATTGCTGTTCTCTACTTCTTCGTCAAATGTTTCCACGGTGCCTGTAAAGGTGGGATCCATTGTTTCCGTATCATTCTCAATGAACTGCTGGTATTCTTCCGACGACATGGTGCTGTCATCAGGTTGTTTGTTAATCAGGCCCAACATATACTCCACATAGATTACAGCAGAAATCGCCACCAACAAAATCAGACCCAATATAGAGCTTAGCACGATCAACAAAATGCGCTTTGTTTTTGGGCTAATACCTCGTTTTTCTTTTGGTGCCTTTTCCAGATTCTCATTTGAGCTCATTTCCTGCTCTTCCACTTTGTGTCCTCCCACAATTATAATTATTCTATTTTGTTCCGTAATGTGGGACAAAATTCATTTCTTTGTTATCTTTTTATCCGATTCCATAAAACGGCGATACGTAGTCTTCCCATCCGCCGTATCCGGGATTATAGGAATTGCCGGAATTACCGGTACTGCCGTTTTGGGGGGCAGCATTTTCCTGCGCAGCAGGCTTTTCGTCCAGCGTAACGCTCAGGTATACTTTCTGTCCGTTTCGCACCACAGTCAAAGATGTGGTCTGGTCTGCTTCAAATCGGCGCAGCACACGGGTAAGGGTTGTAACGGAATCCACCGGATAACCGCCCAAATCCACAATAATGTCCCCTACCTTTACACCTGCACGCTCTGCGGCAAGGCCCTTTGTTACCTCGGCCACATAAGCACCGGCAGGCAAGCCATATTCCTGCGCATTTTGGTTTACATCACGAACCGACACGCCCAAGTAGGCACCGGTTACATATCCGAATTCTTTCAAGTCGGAAATGATTCCCGACACATCATCAATAGGAATCGCAAAACCCAGGCCCTCAATAGAGGCGCCGGAGCCGCTGTTTCCGGAATACTTTGCTGTAATAATGCCAATCACTTGACCGCTCATATTGAACAAGGGACCACCGGAGTTACCGGCATTAATAGCCGCATCGGTCTGGAGCATATTGATTACCGTGCCTTCTGTATTCACAACACGGTCTTTTGCGCTCACATAGCCCACAGTTAAGGAAGATGCCAGTTCACCCAGCGGATTGCCGATAGCCGCCACCTGGTCGCCCACCTGCAACGCATCACTGCTGCCCAAAGAAACAACAGGCAGGTTCTCCCCTTCTACTTTCAGCAGGGCCACATCGTTGCCTGCGTCATAACCCTTTACGGTTGCCTCCATGGACTTACCGCTATGGGTCATCACTGTCAGTTTAGATGCTTTTTCTACCACATGGTAATTGGTTACCACATAACCGTCCGGGGAAATGATGAAGCCGGAACCGCGGCTTTCGCCGGTACCGCTCGTCGACTGGTAAATGGCATTGATTGCGACAACTGCATCGGCATTTTTCGCATACACCTGGCCAGGGGTCAAAGGACCTTCCTCAGGAATCTGCATAATAATCTGCTGCTGTTTTTCAGAATAGAGTTGCTCCAATGCCGCGAACTTATCGTCCATGGCCGTCTCCATTTTTGACAGCTTATCCTGCCAAGTGGTTGACACACCGAAGGCCGTAGCTGCGCTACATGCTACAATTAAAATGATTGCAATCATCGCTGTTAAGCCGCGATGGCTTTTCTTTCCCTTTGTATTGCGCACATCCGGTTCCGAAATTTCCGGCTCTACATAGGCGCACTCATAGGGAGAATCCGCAAAAGGAGATTTTTTTGCAGGTTCAACAACCTGTTCATTTTCGTATGTGTCCATTAAAACAACTCCCATTCTATGGCTTTCTGCTAGAATACTCCATATATGTGAAAAAAATATGTATTATTTATAAATATCCGTTTTTTCCTCGACTATCATACCACATTCCTTGTTTTCGTCAAGAGAAATTCCGTTTTTATAAGCAAACCGTTCAGGCCACAGGTTCCGGTTCCACATAGGCCAGCGACTGCGTCAAATATTGTTCCCACACATAGGTTTTTGTGCTTTTCTCCAGCTTATAAGCTTCCCGAATAGCCAAGCAAACAGTCTTTAACTTGGCCTGCATAGTTGCGGATTGGAACATCGCACTATTGTTGGGGACGATGGCATTGCTGAAGATACTGCAACGGTCCTCGTGGGGATAGCTCATCGCCTTTCTGTCTGCAAAAGCCTGGCTGTCGCCAGACAAATACTGGGGATTATCCGGCACGTCATAACTGGAGGCATAGACAAATCCTTCCGGATTCAGGGCATTCCAATTATCGTAATCCCGACTGTTGCCGATTACATAGCTATCCACCGCATAGGCGATGCCTTGGTACAACGCTTTCGCTACATCTGCTTTAGACGAAATCAGGATATAACAAATTCCGTCTTTCCAGAATTGCGCATAATCCAAGCCATCATCAATGCTCCGCACAAAGGCAATTCGCATCCGTTTCCGGTTCATTGTTTCATATAGAAATCTATCCGGAAGCTGGGTCAACGCTTGTTCCAAAGCAGTCAGCTGTTTTATCAAGGTCTGAGGCTGATGCTCCAGAACAATGGTGTGGGGGCCGGCATACTTCGTAGCATTTTTCCACACAGCTACCCAAATGCGGTGTTTCTCTTCAATGGCAGGCAACAGTTCCTGACAGGCCGTCAAACCCACTTCATCGGGGTTTTCTGCTGTGTAAAGAACACCTGCATATACTGTTTCATCCGTACAGACAGTTTTTGTAATATCCCAACGGTAAACTGTTTTCTGCGCTGTTGTATCATCAGAAACCAGAACCCAAATATAAGTTCCGTCGCAACAAACAGCTGTTGGGGATTGCTTTGCAGGCAACGCAACCTGCGCGGTACACTTACCTGTTTCCGCTTGATAGAACGAAAGTGTGCTGACATCGGCTTCTTTTGTACAACCTAACATACCACCGAGGGCCAGCGCGCCAAAGATTTCTGCGGTATCCGGCAACAAAAGTATCTGCGCCTGACTTCCGCGCGTTCCGAAAACGGTCTGTTCCAACGCGCCGTCCAGCTGTCGCAAAACAAACAAATCGCCATATGTATGCATTGACAAAACGCCGGTATCCGTAGAAAGAATTTGTCCGGTTTCCGCAGAAATATACGCATCAGAAATATTTGTGCCCTCTGTCTGCCGACAAAGCAAAACAGAATCGTTAAAGTAGGCACCCTGCAAAGATTGGGTTGCAATTAACTGTTGACGCACCAACCGGGAAATGCCCGTTATCATATGCAATGCCCGAATTTCTTTTCCGTTGGAATAGTAAATTTCGCTTTTCGTCAGGCTGATAACCGGTTGCTCTATCATATCCTTCGGCAAAGCAACCCTATTTACTTCCTGCAACTGAGGATTCAAAACCACAACCTGTCGATTTTCGGCCAGATAGTAAGCCACACCGGTAGCAGAAACCGCAACGCAGGAAAACGTAGCATTTTGCTCTGCGGTTTTCTGTGCAATAATCTGTCCGCGCTCGCCGGTCACGACAAACATTTGCTTTTCGCTTACAACCAACAGGTTCACACCCATATTATAAATGGCCGATGATGTTGTATCTGCCAATGCATAACTGCGGAGCGCTCCGTTTGTTGCCTGCTCAGCCTCGCTATTGGGTATATAAATTTCAGGAATAATCTCTTGTTCTGTCGTTGTGGGTTCTGTCACTTCCGGGGCCTTCTTTTTTCTTCCGCAGCCTGCAAGTAGCAAAACAGCCAACAACAGTATTGCAATTCGTTTCATTTATTGTCTCCTTGCCAGCGTGTAATCATCGCCCTGTCGGTAGTAGGGACAATGGGGTTTGGGATTGGTATACAGCCGGTACACCTCATCCTCGTCTAAATCCAGTTTGCAATAGTACTCATCGTACTCTTCATCGTAATCGTAATGCCAACAGGTTTCGCATTCGTTTTCCATAATGTTTCTCCCTTAGGTTATAGGGTTTTTAAGTACGCGTCCACGTCAAAGGGGCGGATTTTCTCGTTTTTCTGTAAGTAAAGGGGGTGATGGGGATGGCCTTTTTTGCTGATTCGGCCGGCGCAATACCACTGGGCGCCAAATTCCTGACCGGCGGCCAGCATATCCTGCAGGCACTTAGGCAGGTAGTCCCGTTTTTCAATAATCGTACCCCAAGCGGCCCAGACCGCCGGCTTCTCGGAAATGGAAAGCACATAACGGAAAGCCTCCAAATTCTGCCGATGCAATTCGGCATTGCAGGTTTTTTCCATAGCATCCGGGTCTGTTGCGCGCTGAGCATAGACATTGAACATAATGAAGCTGTCAAAGCCGTTGCCAAGGGCAATACGCTCCACGGATTTCAAGGTGTTATCAAGGTCTCCGGGCTTGGCGGTGGAAGGGTTTATACCCACGCAAATCAAAGGATTTTTACCCCGGGTTCCCAGAATGTACCGATACTCCGAATAGAAATTCGGCACATAAATCCAGCGCTCTACATCATATTCTTCGTTGGGCTCGTTGGCCTTTTGAAGGGCATCGTAGAAAGTTGCCAGTTCAATTTTATCTGTTGTAACGGATGGAATATGCATCTTAATCCTCCACCGGCGGGAACCAGCAACTGTTCGCCGGATTATAAAATTGACAATCTTCCTGCTTGCGCCCCGATTGCTTGCACCAAGCCACGAAGGCATAGTCCAAAAAAGCATACATACCGGCCATGGTGTTTTGCAACTGCAACGTTTCACCGTCGGACAGGTGCAACTCTACCAGAATACGTCCCTGGTTATTATAAAGTTGTTGCGCTGTAATATCTTTATATGCGTAGGTGACATTGTTTTTTCCGAAACGACTAACGATGAAAGCATCCTCATCGTAAAATATGCCAAAGGACAAATAATGCACCACAAGGCCGATACCTACGGCAACAATGATTCCGCCACCTGCAGGCAGCACCCAGCCATCTTTGCTTCTGATTCCTGCAAAAATAGCGGCAATGCCTAAAACCATCAGCAAAATGCCAATAGAGCCGTAGCGTTTATTCAGTTTGACAGCCAGACCGCTTTTATGCTGGGTTTTTCCGCGAAACACTCTTGTAAAACCCTTGTCTACCAGAAAGCAAAGGCCAAACACAGCGGCCGCGATCAGAATTACGGCAACAAACTCCATTTTTTCTCCATTCTATGCCCAAAGCACCTGTTCCACAGGAATGTCAAACTCCTCTGTTTCCAGATGCTCCAGCATTTGAAAATCATAACATAGCGCAAGTGTGGGGTGGTTCGGTTCTTCCGCCAGAAAGCGGTCATAAAAGCCACCGCCGTAGCCGATACGGTGCCCGGCTTTGTCAAAGGCAAGACCCGGCATCAGCACCAGGGCATTCTCATCGTCTGCTACAGGCTCGTCAGCAATCGGTTCCGGAATACCTGCGTAACCTTTTTCCACCTTGCTTAAGTCATCTATATATATGAATCGCATAGTATCCCCATAAACCTTTGGGACAGCTACTTTTTTACCGTCCAGCAAAGCCTGTTTCAGCATAGGAACGGTGTAGACCTCTTGGTTGTAGGGCAAATATCCATAAATTGTTTTCGCTTTTTTATAAGCGTCCGAAGACAAAAACAGAACGCCCAATTTCTCACTGCGGTGGATAATCTCCTCTGGAGTCATGGCACGCTTTTTCTCACGGATTTCTCGACGCAGAGCAACTTTATCCATTTTTCAACTCCTTGGGCTTGCGAAACAGCCGGAACCAGAAAAAAATCGCCAGCTGACCAGGAATGCCCAGCAAGAAAATCTTCCAAATATTTGCTTTGGCAAACAGCAGCAGTGAAACATAAAAGCTAACCAATCCGCCCCACATAATCACGGAAATCAGCGTCTTATTTAAACGGAAATCGCGCCAGGCCGACAGCAAACTGAGCAAGACAATTGCATTTGCAGGGATTGCATAAACAAAAGCCATCCAGCTCTTGCTGATTTCCAAGGAAGACAGCACCACAAACAAAAGCGTAGCCACAAACCACACAACCAGAGAACTCAACCCCAGGATACTCTTTTTGTCCGCCTTCCGCTTCAGGGTTTTTTCCACGGCCTTTTCCATTTTTTCCACCACAACACCTGTGTGTTGGGGTAATGCATCGGGGTCGGTGAGCAAATCGTTTACACTGATGTCAAACAAATCCGCAATCTGAACCAGTGTCAGCACATCAGGAATAGACTCTCCGCGCTCCCACTTAGAAACCGCTTTGTCGGAGTAATTCAGTTTTTCGGCAAGACCGGCCTGGGTCAATCCTTCGCGCTTACGAAAAGCAACAATATTCTTGCCGAGAACCTGTTTTAATTTCTCGTCGTTCATATTTCGCCTCCAGGGCATAGTTTTATTTATTTTAACAGATTTGCAAGAATTTTTCAACCATAGAAAATACCACCCGAATTTCGGGTGGTATTTTATGTATTTAATTTTCTGCAAAAAACTGCTGAGAGCAATAATTGATGATTGCACGTCTTGTAATGATGCCGATGAATGTATCTTTATCATCCACCACCGGCACGAAGTTCTGACTGCTGGCTCGCTGTACAAGGTCCTTCATATCCGCCGTTACCCGGACGGGTACATTATCCTTGCGACGGGTGATCTCCATGATCCGCCGGGCTTCTGCCTGACGCATATCCATATAGCACATATTCTTCAGCGCCCACAGCAAGTCACCCTCGGTCAGCGTACCGCGATACTCTCCCCGTTTGTTCAAAATTGGGAGAGCCGCATAGCCTGCCGACTCCATTTTTTCCAACGCCTGACGAATGGTATAATCATCATACACAAAGGCGCACAATGCCTTCGGTGTCAAGAAGAATAAAATATTATTCATAACGGCTCCTTTTTTGCGCAAGTGCGGTGCAATTACCGCTACTAATAATATTATAGCATAGATATCGCTAAAAAAGTATGGAAATTTTTCCTATAAGGCCTGTTTGGACGCAGAAAAATCACCCCCAAAATTGTACACTATGCACATTATATCCGCTGCCCTCACCCAGTAGAGGACCTCTACTGCTAGTAGAATCCCCCGTAAAAGCCCCTTGAAAAGGGGAAATGCCTTCAGTAGGGTGTCTTTTCTCCCCCGGTTGGCTATACTGGTGGTATAACCAAGAAAGGCGGATCGCATATGACAGGACGAATCAAATTAAAGGACAGACTTCTTCCCGACTACACCCACGGGGAAGAAATTATGAATATGGTGGTGCATATCGTAGGCGGGGTCTTGGGTATTTTGGTGCTTGGACTTTGTATGGAAAAGGCAATCGATCTTTCCAATACCAAAGCGCTGGTTGGGTCAATTATTTACGGGCTCACCATGATTGCCCTGTATGCCATATCCAGCGTGTATCACGGTCTGCGTCCGTCCACGGCAAAAAAAGTGATGCAGATACTCGACCACTGCGCCATCTATTTTCTTATCTGCGGCACATACACGCCTATCCTGCTCATCTCGTTTGTACCTGTTTATCCGGCGCTTGGCTGGGGGTTGCTGGTTGCCCAATGGGCGCTGGCGTTTCTTGCCGCCGCCCTCACCGCCATTGACCTGAAGAAATATAATGTGTTTTCTATGATCTGCTATATTTTAATGGGCTGGGCCATCATCTTCTTTCTGCCGCAAGCGCTGTGGGTTTTGTCCCGGCCGGGGTTTCTGCTTCTTTTGGCCGGTGGCATCGTCTATTCTGTCGGCGCGGTTTTGTACGGCATCGGTTCAAAGGTGCGCTGGATGCATTCGATTTTTCACATTTTTGTGGTAGCCGGAAGTCTGCTTCAATTTTTGGCTATTTTCATTTATGCTCTGTAACACAAAGAACCTGCAACTTAGAGTTGCAGGTTCTTTCTTTTATTCCTTGTTTTCAAAAGCATCGAACAGGGTAGCATCCTCAGTAGAGCCAATCTCCTGCCCTGCCATACAGTCAGCAAACTGCTGGCCGGTCATCGTTTCATTCTCCATCAAGAATTCCACTACGCGCTTTAGCTTGTCCGTATCCTTTTTCAGGATCTCGGCGCAATGGGCATAGGCCTTGTCGACGATGGCCTTCACCTCGTCATCGATGGTGCCGGCGACCTTCTCCGAGTAACTCTTGGTCTTCTCGTAGTCACGGCCGATGAACACCTCGTCATTACTGGTGTAGGACACGGTGCCAAGGCTTTCGCACATACCAAATCTTGCCACCATATCCCGGGCCAGTTTGGAGGCGCGGTCGATGTCGTTGGATGCGCCGGTAGAAATATCCTGCAGAAACAAGGCTTCCGCCACACGTCCGCCCAGCAGACCCACGATCTGCTCGTACATTTCGTTACGGGTCAGGTGGTTGCTGTCTTCTTTGGGCTGTGTCCAAGTCAGGCCCAAGGCGCGGCCTCTGGGAATGACGGAGATCTGATGGACCGGGTCGTGGGTGGACAGGTTATACATCGCCACGGCGTGACCTGCCTCGTGATAAGCGGTAATTTTCAAATCCTTTTGCAGGCGTACACGGCTACGCTTTTCAGGACCGGCCAAAATCTTCATCATCGCTTCGTCCAAATCCTGCATACACAGCACAGGGCGATTTTCACGAGCGGCCAAGATAGCTGCTTCATTGAGCAGATTGCTCAAATCTGCACCCGTAAAGCCGGAGGTTGCCATCGCAACCGTTTTCAAAGAGACAGAGGCATCCAACCGCTTGTCCTTTGCGTGGACTCGCAGTATCTCCTCACGACCCTTGGCATCGGGGGTATTTACATAGATTTGACGGTCAAACCGGCCGGGACGCAACAGCGCCGGGTCCAAAATGTCCGGGCGGTTGGTGGCTGCAAGAACAATCACACCTTCTGTACGGCCAAATCCGTCCATTTCTACCAAAAGCTGGTTCAGTGTCTGTTCACGCTCATCGTGTCCGCCACCCAAGCCTGTGCCACGCTTACGGCCCACCGCATCAATTTCGTCGATGAAAATAATAGCCGGTGCAACACGTTTTGCCTGGTCAAACAGGTCTCTGACACGGCTAGCGCCCACACCCACATACATCTCCATAAAGTCGGAACCGGAAATGGACAAGAAACGCACATCTGCCTCTCCGGCCACAGCCTTGGCAAGCATTGTCTTACCGGTGCCGGGTGCGCCGGCAAGCAGGATACCATGAGGAATCTTGGCGCCAATATCCGTAAATTTCTGGGGGTTGCGCAGGAAGTCAACTACCTCCTGTAATTCAGCTTTTTCTTCGTCCACACCGGCCACATCAGCAAATGTGATTTTCTGATTGCCTGGCTGGCCGTGGGTTGTGCGAGCTTTGCCGAAATTTGCCATAGGGTTGTTCTGATTGGCTCTGCCCATAATGAACATCCACACTACCAGAAGCACCAATCCTGCCAAAATCACAGGCAAAATAAAATCATAGGGGGACATTTTTTCACCGGCAATAAAGTGATAGCTTTCCAGCACACCGGCCTGGGACTGTTCGTGTAAAACATTCCACATATCCTGGCGGAATCCCTCCGGATCAGCCAATGTTGCCAGCAAGGTAGTTTTTTCATTATAGGGGGCATGGAGTTGAAGCTCTATCAGGTCTCCTTCTACTACAAAACTCTTGACCTGCTGATTATCAAACAGGGCAATTACCTCTGAATAGGTCAAATCATCTCCCTTGTTGCCAAACAGGCCCAGCATCCAGGAAAAGGCTAAGACCAATATCAGCACATACAGTATGACTGAAAACTTTCTGCGTTTTTTCAAAGTATGAAATTCTCCTTATTTTTCGTAAACTTCCGGCTTCAGCACGCCGACGTAGGGCAGGTTCCGGTAGTGCTCATTAAAGTCAAGACCGTAGCCTACCACAAATTCATTGGGAATGGTAAAGCCTACATACTCCGGTTGGAGGGTTACGCCGGGTCTGCGACGCTCAGGCTTGTCCAGTAGTGTGCAAATCTTTAAAGATGCAGGCTCTTTTTCCATCAGATACTTATGGACAAACTCCAAAGAGTTGCCGGTGTCGTAAATATCCTCCAGAATTATCACGTGGCGACCTTTGATGTCTGCGGAAACATCCTTTTTGACCACGATGTTGCCTGTGGTATTGGTGCCACCATAGGAGGAAATGCACATAAAATCCATTTCGCAGGGGATGGTTATATTTCGCACCACATCTGCAAAAAACATAACTACGCCCTTAAGTACGCCCACAAAAATGGGGTCTTTGTCCTTATATTCCTCAGAGAGAATTTTGGCAAACTCCTGCACCTTGGCTTGAATCTGCTCCTGGGTCACAAGTACTTTTTGAATATCCTTTTCCATTCCGGTATCCTCCCGTTTTCTATCTCTTGCTTTATCTGTATTCTATTTCAATTCTAACAGCATCCTTGTCAGTTGAAAGTCTGTCCAAATTAGCACCGATTCCAACCACGCCCAAAACGCCGGTGTCATCTGCTATTACAGGGATATTGCTACGCTGAGCAGCAGGAATTTTCTTGTCTGCAAACAGTTTTTTTAAGCTTTTTGTTCCGGCATTTAAGCGCATGGTATCTCCGGTCATACGGGGTCTTACCACCATTTCCCCATTGGGAACAACGGCGAAAGACGTGGCCGTATTTTCTTCTTGGGTATTCTGCTTGCAGGTAATCTGCACACCCGGCAAACAAATGGCACCGGGACAGTTCAGCGTCCGGGTTTCGAGTTCCTCCGGCTTACTCAGCACTTCCAGAACATTGTAATTGCGAGCCACGGTAATGCTGTTGGGAAGATAGGCCTTTGCCGAAGGTTTTTGGGAAAATACCAGTTTTTCCAGCGTGGCAATATGGGCCGCTTCCGGCTCTTTTACACCGGCGTCCATCAAAAAACCACTCAAAACCCGACTGCGGATTGCCGGAGATGCTGTTCGGAGTGCCAACACATCATTTGTATTTGACATCTTTGCGACTGTTTCCAATGCGTCCTCATCTTCACGCAGTCGCAAAGCCATAGCAGACAGATTTGTTGCAAGCGCCGGATTTTCCTGCCGCAGCAAAGGCATAACCTTGTGCCGCAGGCGGTTTCTTAAAAACACGTCCTCGCCATTGGTGCTATCCTCCACATAAGGAATGTGGTACTCTTCCAGAAATGCAACCACATCTTCCCGTGTAACGGAAAGCATCGGGCGAATCAAATTTCCATTGACAGGCGCAATGCCGCCAAGGCCTTTTAAGCCTGTCCCACGGACAAGGTGCATCAGCACGGTTTCTGCGTTATCATCGGCAGTATGGGCTGTGGCGATTTTGCCGGGAAGACTGCGCAGAAAGCCATATCTGGCTTCTCTTGCGGCGGCTTCCAAGCCCTTCTTCCCTGCTACCACTTGTCCGGAACCGCTTGTAAAAGGAATCCCGTAGCCGGCGCAGAAGTCGCGGACAAAGGCTTCATCCCGATTCGATTCTTCACCACGCAAGCCGTGGTTAAAATGCGCAACGGAAAGGCGAATTTGCAGTTTTTCGCGCAACAAGTAAAATGCCCACAGAAGCGCCATAGAATCGGCACCGCCGGAAACG
>JAZOSY010000136.1:0-1959 GCA_045657385.1 Faecousia sp.
CGAAATAAAGGATTAACCCGCCGACCCAATGTGTTACAGCATCTTCGTTTCCAACCATTTGGCGATTTTTCGCAGTTGTATGGTATTCCATTCGCAAAATAGTATCTTCAAGATTTGCTTTCCTGTGGTATAATGGAGTCAGAAAAGTAATGGAGGTACTGATTATGTCCATTGGAGAAAATATAGCAAGATACAGAAAAGCAAAAAGCCTTACGCAGGAACAGCTTGGAGAACTGCTGGGTGTTACCAACCAAGCAGTATCCAAATGGGAATCAGGTGTTTCGATGCCGGATGTGATGCTGTTGCCTAAAATCTCAAACGCTTTGGGAATAACATTAGACGCATTGTATGGTATTAAAACAACGGATGAAAGAGTAAAAGCAGATGATTTCCCCAAAGCTGCCAACGACCATCTTATAGAGTTTATGGTGAAACAGTCGGGTGTTTGGTTTACTTTCAACAGATCCCAAGAAGAGAATATTGCTTATCATAAGAAGACAATCTATGAATCCAGCGATTGTGTAGAAGGTTGTATTTCCGATGAGGCAGGTGCGGTTTTTATTTCGGGGGATATTTCCTTTATCAATACCGATTACAAGACTTTTGGCAGTGAATCTATTTTTGGTAAGCGGGAAGTCGGTTCTACATTAAAAAAACTAGCAGACAGCCGCACAAGGAAAGTTTTATCCTATCTGTATAAAGAATCCTTTTCGGACAAAGAGACAAACAACAAGCACTTTCATATTGGTAGTGTAGCAAATGCCTGCGGCTTATCCGAGGAAGATGCGTTTGAAGCTATGGACAACCTGCGCGCTGTTGGCCTGTTTGAAATATACATTGAGAATAATGAGACAGAATATATTTTCTTGAAATCACAAGCAGTATTTGTTTTTGCCGCGTTCAAATTGCTTGACCGACTTGCTCGTGATTATGTGTTTAATGTCAGGCGCGATACATCAACTCAATCCGACTATTGTTTTGAAATGCTATGGAAAAACAAAAGCCAAGGTTAACTACCTTGGCTTTTTGATATATGCGGTTAAAATGTTGTTCTGTTGGCGAGGGATGCCACAAGGTCGTGCATTTCCTTTTCGCTACGGGCGTTATGGGCCTTGTTGATGATTGCCTGCTTTTGTTCTTCCGTCATGGCGGCGTAGGCATTCATCGCCGGCTCGTTTACCGCCAGCGCCATTCCAAACCCAATGGGAACTTTGTAGAAATCCATAGTTTTTCTCCTTTCTTTTGGGAAGAAACGGATTGCCACGGCTTGCAAGCAAGCCTCGCAATGACGGTGGTTGTTGATGGTTGCTTCGTTTACAAAAATCACGTCATTCCGAGACCAGTCCGCAGACTGGTCGTGGGAATCCGTTTTCTTAATTGTCAATTGTCCATTCTTACGCTGCTGCGTCTAACATATTTTCAATAAATATACCATACCCCGTTGTTGGGTCATTGACCAGGACATGGGTTACGGCGCCGACCAGCTTGCCGTCCTGGATGATGGGGCTGCCGGACATTCCCTGCACGATGCCGCCGGTCACCTCTAAGAGCGCCGGGTCGGTGATATGCAGGAGCATATTCCGCCCGGCAGAGCCTGCGTTGGGATAAATTTTCAAAATCTCCACAGAATATTCCTGTACCTTATCCCCCTGCACCGTGGAGCGAATGGTCGCCGGGCCCGTTTTCACTTGGTCGACCTGAGCCACAGGCAACGGCTCGCCGGAAAAACCCTTTGCCGCCGTGCCGAACACGCCCCGATTCGTATTTTTATAGAGCGCGCCGATGGGATCTGCGCCCTTCAGCGTGCCCATCAGCTGTCCCGGCTTTCCGCAAGCGCCTTTGCGCACCGACACAACCGTCGCATTGTAAGCATTGCCGGAGGTCAGGCTCAAAAGTTCTCCCCTGGGATTATTGACCCCGTGACCCAGGGTGCCGAATTTTTTGCTGTCCGGGTCATAC
>JAZOSY010000137.1:0-5890 GCA_045657385.1 Faecousia sp.
CACCGGCGATTTAATTGTTGTGCTGCTTTTGCTCCTGATGGCCGGTGACAAACCGGAGGACAAAAACACCGCCCTGCTCACGCTGGCGCTATATTGCTTTTTATGACAAAAACCCAACGCCTTCCGGTGTTGGGTTTTTCCTGTTTTTTAGTCGCAATATTTTTCTGCAAATTCGATGATGGGCGCGGGGTCTTCCAGGCGGTGGGGGTGGTGGGCGCAACCGGCTTTGCCGATTGTGATAATTGTACCGTCGTTTTCCCGGTAGTACTTTTCAAGAATTGCGCCGTTTTCCTCATAGGGAACAATATCGTCCGCATCGCCGTAGACCAATATGATCGGAATGCGACTCTGCAAAAGCAGGTGCATTTTGTCGATGGGGTGTTCTCTGTAACCAATCAGTTGGGACATATCCATATTGGTTGCGTCCATAAACTCCTGGAGCATCAACCTGGGAACAATTTCCCCTGCTTTTCCCAGGCCCGCGGGACAGGAGAGCAGATTCATCACAGGCGCATCCAGGTAAAGCGCGGAAACACATTCGGGATATTTGGCCGCGAATTTCACGGCAATCATACCGCCGCAACTCATACCCACCGGAAAACATTTTTCATACAGGCCGTAAGTTTCGGCCAGATATGTCACAAAGCGCTTTTTGATGTCCAAGTCTTCGTCAAGGCACCAGCGGGTTTTGTTAGTGAGAAAAGCCAAATGCCAGCCTCTTTCCAGCATCTGCAGTTCAAAGCCCTGGAAGGCCTCGAAATACTCGGTCTTCAGCAGCCAGTTTTTCTTTTCGTTGGGTTTGCTGGGGAAGACAAGAACCGCGCCTCTTCCCTCAAATGTAAAATCGATACGCTTATAGCCCTTCCATACGGATTCGGTCATAAAAACCCCTCCTTTCGCCTATATTATACTTCATAAAAATGAAAATACAATGCACGAAATGGGTTCATTTGCATTTTGGCCTTGTAAGTATCGAACGAGCGGACAGATTCGATTTGCATTTTTGCCTTTGGCAAACAGTATGGGGAGGACGGATTCGCTTTTCTGCGGAAAAGCCACGGCGGTTAGGTATAGTGCTCTTGCGAGGACGGATTCGATTTGCTTTTTTCCTTGCCTTATTTGAATCTTGCTCCCCAACACACAAGAGGCACACCAAATGGTGCGCCTCTTGTGTGTTAAAATACTATGTTTTATCGTACGGTATAGACAAATTTGTCGCCACCAATTGCAAGCTCCAATATCAGAGAATTGTTGCTCGTTTCAACCTCTTGCGGACAGTTAACCAGCCACTTAATGCCTCTCGTCTCCAAGGGGTCAATGCTTGTTATATTTGCATAGGTAAATCCCGTCGATGAATCCTCAACAGCCGTAAATCCATTATATGTATAACCGTCATTATAGTTCGCAGCAATCGTTCCAATTTCGTCGCATGCCAATTTCTGCTTTGCTTTATTAGTAACATCCGCATCTACACAAATATATACCTTTCCTTCTTCTGCTACATAATGCGAATAGACACCGCTTGCGTTATCAGGCAAAACATCATAGGTTAGCTCCACTCTGTTGATTACGACTTCCATACTGTCAGTAACAATCTTGTCGCCTACCTTAATCTGTTTTGCCGAGACCTGTTGACCACCCTGTTGATTGACATAAGCCCCATTTTCGCTGTTTACAGTGCCCGTGCACGCAACCAAATTTAGGCAAATAACAGCAAATACAACTAACGCTAATACTTTTTTCATGCTTATTCCTCCCATATTGTTAATTATCTTAAAATGTTTCTAAGATAACAATCATTATACTCATTTTCTTGGGTATAGTCAAGGGGTTAAGTATGGTAAAATATATTTGGTGATAATAATGATTAGTTATAAGCCATTCTATGAAACGCTTTTCAAAAAAGGAATTACCGAATACAATCTTATTTTCAAGCAAGGTTTTTCTGCAAACACGCTTCACAGAATTAAAAAAGGCGAAGCAATCAGCACAAAAACCTTGGATGCGCTTTGCTACGCTTTAGATTGCGGTGTAAATGATATCCTTGAATTTGTAAAAGAATAACACCTGTCATCAAATGAGTGGCAGGTGTTTTTTGTTGGGAGGACGGATTCGCTTTTCTGCGGAAAAGCCACGGCGGTTGCGACAATCCACCGGATTGTCGCTAAGAGCCGCCTTTCGAATCCTATGTCCTCCCCCACCAAACAAAAAACCAGACCTTTGGCGAGGACGGATTCGATTTGCATTTTTGCCTTTGGCAAAAATTAAGGTAGCCACCAGTGTTTGCACTGGTGGCAGCAAGTGTCCACCGGACACTTGCACTGCTATGGGTTCGAATCCTACTCCCCTAAACCACAAAAAAGACACACCATTTGGTGTGTCTTTTTTGTGGTGGGGGAGGACGGATTCGAACCATCGAAGCGATACGCAGCAGATTTACAGTCTGTCCCCTTTGGCCACTCGGGAACTCCCCCATATTCAATTTCCTACCGTCTGCTTGGAGCCGGGAGACGGACTCGGTTAATCAAGGGGCGGCTCGCAAACTGCTCGCCGGGAACGCTCATCCGCGTTGCATTTGATTGTTCGAGTCCATTTGAGCACTGGCTCTGATTGGAGCCGGTAGACGGACTCGAACCCCCGACCTGCTGATTACAAATCAGCTGCTCTACCAACTGAGCTATACCGGCGGCTCAAACAGAACATGCTTATTATAGCCATGCGCACCTATTTTGTCAAGCCTTTTTTCTATGCATTTTAACATTTTGGTATCTTTTTCAAAATCACAAATTATTCCTTACCCCTCGCCTGCGACAGTTGTTTTTTATAGGCAAATGTGGTACACTAAGCAAAATCTTATTTCTCATCGGAGGCGTTTTCCGTGAAAATCGCATCTTTCATTCGAAAATCGATTCAGAAACTATCTGCTTGGATCTACCCCATCGGTTTTGCTATCATTTTTACGGCATTTTTCCTGATTGAATTGATTGGTTTTCTACTTTTGAAGCCGGAGGGTTTTACTTCTCTCGGTTTTGGTGCTTTATGGTCACTGATGCTCACTTGCATTATATTCTGTCTTCCCAGAATAGCTGGCAGAATCCTATTCGGCATCCTCTACTTCTTCATGCTCCTGTGGATGTTAGCACAGGCAGGCTATTATTTAATTTTTGATAAAATGATGTGGCTTTCCACCATAGGGTATGCCGGTGAAGGCGCGGTTTTTCTGGGTGATGTGCTTGGCAGCTTTCCCTTCCTATGGTGGGTTGGTTTGATTTTCATGCTGGCGCTGGGTGTTGCCATCATCCGCTTTTTTCCTCGCATGCCCAAAAACATTCTGTGGCGTATCCCCTGCATTTTTGGTATCGCCATTTCCATCGTAGCAATTTCTATGATGCCGGAATATATTTTCCAACGGGACAAAAATATTTGGGGTACACGGTCGGAATACGGCCAATCTTCTTCCTATCGGGCAGCCTATAAAACCATGTTTGACGCAAAGCGTGTCTATGATATGACCGGCATTTATCAACTTGTAATGCGGGATGTTTGGGTAAACGAACTGTATCCCCATACCCCTGCTTATCAGAAAACGCTGAAACAGCAAACCGTTACCCTAGATAACTATTTTGCCCAGCGCGGTGATCAGAAGGATAATGATATGACCGGCGTCTTTGCCGGAAAGAATGTCATTATGGTGCTGATGGAGTCCATGGACGACTGGATGATCACGCCCAATGACACCCCCACCATCATGAAAATGATGGACGAGGGTATCAACTTTACAAACTTCTACACACCCGGTTACGGCAGCGCACGCACGCTGAACTCGGAATTTTGTATGAATACAGGCATTTATCTGCCCACTACCGGCAGTTATGTATTCGACTATGTCACCAACTCCTACAAGCAATCCATCGCGTCGCAAATGACCGCCAACGGCTACAGCAGCTATGTATTCCATTACAACAACCCGTCTTTCTACAGCCGCGGTGTGTTTGAGCCGGCTATGGGCTATAAAGAGTATGTGTGTTATGAAGATTACGAAGAAGACAAAAAGGCCCTTTACAGCGATACGCTCCTCTTCGATTTGCCGGAGGTAAAGGACATTTTCTTCCGGGAAGGACAGACATTCAATACGATTATCACTCGTTCTGCCCACCTGAGTTACAAATACAACGAGGTTCTCAGTCACTATGCTTTGAAGCAATATCCTGAATACAGGGGGCTTTATGGCAGTGAAGAAGAGGATTGCGCCCGGGTGAAGGCCAAGTTGGTAGACGATATGTTTGCCCGGCTTCTGCAGGAGCTGGAGGCTGCAGGCGAGTTAGAAAACACTGTGATTATCGCCATGACCGACCACTACACCTACGGCTACAAGAATATGGACGAGCTGTATGCCCATTCCGGTGTGGAAGAAACGTTGCTTTTGGAGAAGACGCCCTGCTTCATCTGGTCTGCAAACGGTCCGAAAACGGAAGTTACCAAGGCATTGAACACCTCGGATTTCCTGCCCACGGTTCTGAATTTGATGGGCATTGATTCTCCCTATAATTATTTGGGACAGGACGCTTTTGACACCAATTACAAGGGCTATGTTCTATTCCCCGACGGCAGTTGGATTTGCGACGGTGTTGCTTACCAAAACGGAAAAATTCTTATGAATGAGCAAGATCGGGTCGTTTCCGACGAAGAAATAGAGGAGATGGCCGCACTTTCCGAGGAATATCGAAACATGAGCAATCTGCTGCTCACCAGCAACTATTACCGATAAAGAAGCGCAAAACGGCAGGCACAATAGTGCCTGCCGTTTTTATGCTAAAAGTTATAGGTTTTTCCGATTTCCGGGATGAAAACCTCTAAATCACCTGCTTGTGATACGGTTTCTTTCACCTGCTGCCACAAGCCGAAGAGGTCTTGATTGGGGTGCGGCAGATGAACGAGAACCAGTTTCTTCGTAAGGCTTTTGGTCAGTTCCAGCGCGCTTTTTGTATTGGCATAGGCGTAGGGTGCAATCAGCACATCCGGCTTGGGCAGGTCTTCCCTGCCTTTCCAGCAAAGCGGTGTTGCATCGCCCGTAAACCACACACAGCGGTTTCCCTGAATGATGAAACTGGTGTGTTTCAGATTCGGCTCAACTTTACCCAAATGGCGTGTTGCAATCGGCGTAATCGTTACCTCCCCTATCTGCATATATGGGGACCCCGGCCCAAGAATGGGCCGGAGTTTTTGATTGCGATATGGGAGAAGCAACGTTTCACTGCAATGGTCGCTATGACCGTGGGTGAACGCCAGAACATCGGGTGGATTCTTCAAAAGACTTTCTGCGATTGCAGGCGGTGTAGGAAGGTAGCCTTCCAAGCCGTCACACAGTCCGTCAAGCAGAATGGACACGCCATCGAGTTTCAGGAGTACCCCAGCGTTGGCAGTGCGTTGTATCTCCATAGAGGATTACACGCCTTCCTTTGCGCGGCGGATGGTCTCTGCCTCGGTGCAACCGGTGGTAGAAACGTGGCCAGCCAGAGGAACCAGCTTGTCGTTGATGGCGTCGATGATCCAGGAAGCCTGGGGGAAGAAGAACTCGTCGAACTCGTAAGGAGGAGTGATCCAGTTCTTAGCGCCGATCACAACGGGAGGTGCATCCAGATCGTCGAAGCACAGCTCGGTGATGTTACGGGCAACATCGTTCATGAAGCCACCACGAGCGCAAGCGTCGGATACCAGAACAACACGGCCGGTCTTACGGACGGACTTCACGATCTCGGTGTAATCCAGAGGAGCCAGGGAGTGCAGGTTGATAACCTCAGCCTCCATGCCGTACTTCTCGGACAGAGTCTTAACGGCGTCCATAGCGCGGTACAGAACAGCGCCCAGAGTCAGGATGGTAACATCCTTA
>JAZOSY010000138.1:0-5371 GCA_045657385.1 Faecousia sp.
AGCCTCTCCGAGGGCAGTCGCCTGACCTTCAAGAACCTGAAGGACGGCATCGCCACCGGCAAGGTCACAATGACCGACGAAACAACCGGCAAGGAAATCCTTCTCACCGGCGAATTTACGCAGCGCCAGCAACAGATTTTGCTGTGCGGCGGTTTGCTTAACTACACAAAGGAGAACAGTTGATATGGAACATATTGAAAAGGCTCTGCAACATTTTCAGACCATTTTGCAGGAGCAGTTTAAGCGTTTGGAGACAATGAACAAGCCGAAAAAAGACTTTGCCTCCATGGAAAAAGTCACCATCGGTGTCTGCGGCGGTGACGGCATCGGCCCCATCATCACCGACCAGGCAGCCCGGATTCTGGAGCATCTGCTGAAAGATGAAATTGCTGCCGGTAAAATCGTCATCAAGAATATTGAGGGTCTGACTATTGAAAACCGTCTGGAGAAGAATCAGGCAGTGCCGGACGATGTTTTGGCTGAGATCAAGACCTGCGATGTGCTGCTCAAAGGCCCTACCACCACCCCCAACGGCGGCACTATGGGCAGCGCCAATGTGACATTGCGCCGGGAACTGGATTTGTATGCCAATGTGCGTCCCGTGTCCATCCCCGAACTGGGCATCGACTGGATGTTCTACCGTGAAAACACCGAAGGTGAGTATGTGCTGGGCAGCAAGGGCATCGACCTGCCCGGTATGGCGGTGGACTTCAAAGTCACTACCGATTTGGGCACAAAGCGAATCGCCCGGGCAGCCTTTGACTATGCCAAGCAAAACGGCAAGAACAGAGTCACCGTGGTCACCAAGGCCAACATTATGAAGAAGACCGACGGCAAATTCTCTGACCTGTGCAAAGAGGTGGCTGCCGAGTACCCCGGCATCGAAACCGACGAGTACTACATCGACATTATGACCGCAAAACTGCTGGACGAGCGTGTCCGCGACCAGTTCCAGGTGATTCTTCTACCCAACCTGTACGGTGACATCATCACCGACGAAGCCGCCCAGATCCAGGGTGGTGTGGGCACTGCCGGCAGCGCCAACATCGGCGACCAGTACGCCATGTTTGAGGCCATCCACGGCTCTGCTCCCAGAATGTTGGAGCGCGGTATGGGCGATTACGCCAACCCCTCCAGTATCATCAAAGCCGGCGCTATGCTTCTGCGCCACATCGGCAGAACAGAAGCCGCCCAGAAGCTGGAAGACGCTATGCAGAACTGCACCACCGTCATCACCGGCAAGGTTGACGGCCCCACTGCCGCCCAGTATGCCGACGCACTGATCGAAATGCTCTAAGTGATAAAAAGGCTTCTCTGCATTATGCAGAGAGGCCTTTTTGTTGCCTTTTGGTAGGCTTTGTGCTATAATGATTCCATCTGGAAAACAGAGGTGTTTTTATGCTCGAAATTTATAGCGCCCAAAAGATTGAAGAATTGATTCGCACGGATTTGGTTGGTTTCTTTTTTCTGGTCTTTTTGCTGTTGGTTGTAGTGGTTGCGCTTGTGGCCACCTATATTTTGCATAGTGTTGGCCTGTACGCAATTACCAAGCGCCGCAGAATTCATCACGGCTGGCTGGCCTGGATTCCAATCGGAAACTTGTGGATATTGGGCAGTGTTTCTGACCAGTACCGCTATCTGGTGAAAGGCGAAATCAAGAATCGCCGCAGTCAACTGACGAGCCTAAGTGTTGGCTTATTGGCGCTGTATTTTGTCTGGTTCTTGTGCATCGTAGCGTCGCAGAAGGTGGGTTGGCCTATACCGGGCTATTGGGTGTGCCTGGTTGCTATGGTGATCTTCCCAATGGTTAAATTTATCCTGCAGTTTATGGCATATTACGACCTGTATCAGTCCTGCGATCCGGGCAATGCGGTTTTGTACTTCATTCTGTCTGTTGTTTTGCCTGTCACAATGCCGTTTTTTGTGCTCGTCTGCCGAAAAAAAGACGGCGGCATGCCCCCGAGAAAACAGTCTCAGGCACCGCAAGAACCTAGGGTAGAAGTTGCAAAACCGGAAGCTGTTGAGGGAACCGATTTGGCGCAGCGGTCGGAATTTATGGAAGAATAAAGAAAAGCACCGTGATTACACACGGTGCTTTTTTTGCGGCATTAGCCGGCTTTGGTTTTAGAGAAGAATTTCTTCATATATGCCAATAGAACAATGCCTGCCAGTGGGAACAGTGCGGTGCAGAGCATGCCCACTTTAATGCCGATCTGCTCGGTCGAAAGGCCTGATTGCAGGTGAACTGCGGCTGCCCAATCGCTGGTAGCAACAGTATCTGCAACGACGCCCAGACCCTGGGGCGCAACGGAAGCACCCAAATCACCGCCGGCAGCCATCAGTGCATAGGCGGCCACACCGGGATTGGGGAACTTTTCTTCCATAAACATCAGTGTGCCCGGCCAAAGCATAGAAGTGCAGATGCCTGCCAGCATACAAGCAGCAATGGCCACCAGGCCGGAGGAGGAAAGACCTGCCGCCAAATAGCAAAATACCGCGCCGACCATACCCACGACCAGCACCTTGTAAATATTTCGTCCGTACTTGGCATACACAGTTCTTGTCAGCGCCAAAAGCAAAGCGAAGGCAGTCAGACCCACAATGTCACCCACCGCCTTAGGGATCTGCAGGGTGCGTTCCATATAAACGGACACCCAGTTGCACATGGTGTTCTCTGCAGCACTGCCCAGGAAAATGCACACCATACACAAAGCAAGACCAATCCGCTTCTGCTTGGCAGAGCGTTGGGAGGTAGGCTCACTGGTAACAATATCGGGCAGGGGAGACAAGCAGAACAGAACAAAGGCGATCAGGGGCATGATTGCCCAGAAAAGAACCAAATATAACCAGTTTTCGTTGCCGAACAGGAATAAAAATGCGGTGCTGATAATTGCTACTCCGGCGCAGCCGTAGCCGTACAGGGAGTGCATAATGCTCATATCTTTCTCTGAGTTTCCGTCGGAGATGGCCACCAGCGTGGGGCTTAGGAAAACCTCGTTTAAGCCGGACGCGATGGAGAAAGTCACCGTGCCCACGACCAAACCGATATAGGCATATTGGGGGAGCAGTGTGGGCACAAGGCCGTAGATCAAAAGACCGGCCGTGGCAAGTAAGGGCGTGCCGCGTTGAAAGGGCTTGTAGTCAAACTTGATCTTGCAAAGGGAGAAAAACAGATCCACGGTCAACTGCACACCGAAATTCACCAGCACCAACGTACCCAAAAGGGTATAGGAAATGTGGTACATTTGCCGGAAAATAACGAAGAGCATAGGCGGCAGGATAAATGTAGGCGCGAGGGCAGGGTAGAGAAAAAAGCAGGTAAATTTTGTCAATTTGTAATTCGGTTTCATTGGTAAAAGCCTCCAAAGGGTTTATCGGCTAAACAAAAAGCCAAAAGGCCTTTTATCAACGTCGTTTGATCAGATGGCTGGAGATAGGCTTATAGATCAGGAAGGTCACAAGGGAATTAAGGCCGGCCTTGATCAGATTAAACGGCAGAAAAACGGTCAGCAGCATACCGTCCACCATAGCAGTGGGGACACCCATAAAAATAGGGGTGATGAAATGGTTGGCCAGCAGCATACCCAATCCCATTGCCAGTGTTCCGCAGGTGAGCGCCACGGTTGCTCCAACCCGGGAATGTCTCAAGTGGTAGATAATGCCGGCAGTCACGGCCAAAAGGCTTGTGGAGATCACGTGCATCAAAAATCCGTAAATACCGCTTTGGATACTGACGGTCAACGCCTGGACGGCGCTGGCGGCAACGGTCAGCAAAAGACCGGCCACAGGGCCGTAGGCAAAGGTGCCGATGAGAATGGGAATGTCAGCAGGATCATATTCTAAAAATGCTGCTGTAGGAAACAGCGGAAAATGAATCAGCCAAACGAGGATCACAGACACAGCAACCAGCATAGCCATCACGGTAAGTTTTCGGATACTTTCGTGTTTCATAATACCCTCACCTCAATAAAAAATCGCCCTGGGCATAGATAGACCCAGGGCGCAAAAAGATTACAGACAAACATCTTCTTCCATCCTGACTGTACAGTCGGTATCGGAATTGCACCGATTCAGCACGTTCGCGCTCGCGGACTTTCACCGCCGGTCGGGGATTTCACCCTGCCCTGAAGATACGATATTCACTTATGGTCAGCATAGCACATTGACACTTGCTTGTCAAGGTAATGATTGTATGTTACAATGGGAAAAATCAGGATTCGGCAGACTGGGGCAGTTTGTTTAGCGCAATGAGGGCGTGCATAGAGCCGTCGGCAGCGGTATTGGTGATGTCGCCGCCGATAATTTGGTTTTTATAGACCAAAAGGGTGACGTAAACCGGGTCAATGGCTCCGGGGAAATTCTTAACCTGATATACGTAGCGCATAACTGTTTTCCCGGCAAATTGATTCAGGTCGTAACCGGCACTTTTTTGCAGCGCGTTGTAGCGGTCAAAGACCTCGTTGGCCTCTTGGGGTATCCGTACCTGCCCGGATTCTTTGGGCGAAGCGTTGACCTCCCAGCCCAGTGTTTTCAAGTACTCCACCCGGCCATCATTTCCGGCCACCGACGGAGCGGCTGTGGTGGTGGAAGAACCGTTGCCACCCAACAGCAGAATCAAGACGATGATGACACCGGCTACGGCGGCCAGTGCTGCAATCACTTTTTTAATGTCGACCTTTGCGGTCATTACCATCATAAGAAATCCCTCCTGTTCAAAGATTCACAGTAAACTGTATTCCGGCAACAGGGGAGGTAGAACGGAGAACTATGGAACGATTGGACAAATTCTTGTGCGATTGCGGTATCGGCACGCGCAGCCAGGTGAAAGCAATTATTAAAGCCGGCCGTGTTTTCGTGGACGGCAAACCGGAACGGGATAATAACCGAAAAATTGACCCGGAAACACAAAACGTTGCTGTGGATGGGGAAGTGTTAAGCCTGCGTGGTACGGTTGTGGTGATGCTCAATAAGCCGGCAGGCTTTGTGACGGCAACGGAGGATAAAACCGAGAAAACCGTTATGGAGCTGCTGCCGGAAGCCTATCGTTATCTGGATTTAAAGCCGGTAGGCCGGCTGGACAAAGCTACCGAAGGACTTTTGCTTTTCACTAACGACGGCGACCTGCTCCATAGGCTTATCTCTCCGAAAAAGGAAGTGCCCAAGCGCTACTATGCCCGTCACGAGGGTCAGGCCGGTCCGGAGGATGTGGCGGCCTTTTCTGCCGGCCTGGAGTTAAAGGATGGCACGGTCTGTCTTCCGGCTGTTTTGGAACCCATCGGCCCCGGCGAAAGTTTCGTGACGGTCTGCGAGGGAAAGTACCATCAGGTACGCCGGATGCTGGCTGCTCGCAAAATGCCGGTTACCTATTTGG
>JAZOSY010000139.1:0-35289 GCA_045657385.1 Faecousia sp.
GGTCTGTTTAACTGAACCAAAGGATCAATAAACTTACACAGGGTGTTGATGGGCTGACCGTGGTAGCGGTTGCCCTTTCTGTCATCTCTTGTTGCCAGGTAGGGGTCTGTGGAGACAATGTCACAGTAAGGCATATACTTCAGAGGATCATGGGTGCAAATACGAATCACATGATAGGGATCCTTTTCGGCCAGATACTCGGTGAATTGCCGCATATAAATCAAAGAAGCGTTATTATACTCCGGCTCATCATAGGCGTAGTTCACTGCATAATCTTCGTCCTTGCATTCCTCGAAGTGGGCGTCCAGCGCCTTAATCATTTCCTCACTGAGGGCTCTGTCCTGAGTAGCTTCGCCGATTTTATCGCCGATAATTTTCTCGGCGCCCTGCACCATCCATCTGGGCTGGGTGAATTTCTGCTTGACCAGTTCGGGGGTGGTATTTATGTTGTCGGCTCTGTAACGGCGGTCAAAGGCCTCGCCGCCCCAATAGAACGGGGCAATCATATGGCGGCGCAAGACGGGCTTTCCGTTTGCAATCAGTCTGCCGCCGGAAATCCATGTCATGGTATGTCCGGTGGGGGCAAGACGACGCATGGTTTTCTTCAGTTCCCAACCGTCAATGGAGGCGGTCAGGATTGCCTCTGTCCCCTCTTGGAAGTCCGGTGTTGCAAAGGCAAAATTACCTTCTACATCAGCCGTAACAACCTGAGTTGACATGCCGCCGCCTTCCAACTTCAGGGTTACAGGCTTGGCCGCATACACTCTACCTACGATTTTGGAATAGTCCTGACCGGGATAGAAATTGGTGCGGTATTCCGGCAGGGCAAATTCAATTCGGATAGGCTCAAATTCAGCGGTGATGGGCGTATAGTACTTGAACAATTCCCCATCGTCCACACGCTTAAACGACATAGACAGATTGTAACGAACCAGTTCCTTTACGAAGCAAGGGGCAGTAACCGTATTAGAGCCGGGTTGCAAAGTAACAGTAACAGGCTCAGAAAAATCAGTAAAGAACGAAAACGTATCAGAGGTCGCGGCAGTAACAGAAACAGAAACTGTACCATTGTAGCCGGAGTCTGTTTTTTCATTCAATTCCAACGCAACACCACTATACCGGATGTCGTTGCGCAAAGAACGAATAGGCATACCGGTCAAGTGCTGGAAGTTATGGGCTTCCAAAAAACTCTTGTCAACCTTGCTCCACGTGCTGCACACGTAAATCTGTTTCAGGATATAACCCGTATCCATTTTTTCCTCAACAGGCTGATTGCGGATCACATTTACAAGCCACTTGTCGCTCCACAGTTCGTTGGAGGTATAGTAGAAGGCAGAATACGGGATTTCAATTTCCACAGACCAGTAATCTTCGTCCATATGTACGGCGTGATTCCAGTTTGGTTGGTAGACCGCCTTGTTATTACCGCCTTCTACAAAGTAAATCACTTGGGTCAAGCCGTCAATCGTCAGCGCAAGGTTATACACTTCGGATGTGCTGTTTGTTGGAGAAATAAAGAGTTCCACACTGCTGCCTGCATAAATATTTGCAGACTTAAAGTTCTTCACAAACGGCATATTGGAGTCCATACACTTAATGCCAAAGTACACACGGTTTTTGCAGGGCAGGATCTTTACAAATGTCTGATCCTCCACAAGCTCACCACCGATGATTTTTCTGGTGGTAAAGCCGGTGCTTTCGGGGACTTCATTCCAAACAGCCTCGTCCATACGGCCGTCCAGCGTAATGCAATGATCGGGAAACACCTTTTTGCTCATAATATTTTCCTCTCAAACCGTCTCGATTTCGTAGAGTTCTACGCGCTCTTGGGGGAATTCAATACGCAAAGCATCGGGGGTCACCGCTTCCTTCAATTGGAAGGTCGCGCTGAATTCTTCGCTTTCTGTCTGGCTGGATGTAACATTCATCCATTCTCCATCCACAAGCAACTTGACCTGCATATCTTCCAGATGCCAACCGCCAACGAAAATCTTGCTGAAGGTGGGTTTGACTTTTGTGAGATCCAGCTCGATAAAGGAATCCTTTTCACGCAATTCAAAGCCCAGATTGTCCTTTACACCGTCAAAGAGTTTGTGCTTAGCTCCGCCTGCGCCCTTGGATGCAGTGATTTTAATATCGGCTGTCCGACCGAAGAGCAAGCTCTTGCTGCTGCAACGCTGTGCTTCCAAGCGGTCGATCAGTTCTGCCGTTTCCTCATAGGTGGGCAGACCTTCATCCATAGCCATCCGTGTGCCGATCACCACCTGATGGGGCTTCAGGCTAAAGGTGTTGTCTGTGATCATACCACCGTTGCGGAAGTGATGCCATGTGCCGCAAATACCGTCAACCGTTGCGGTTTGGGGCTTATCGCTCATATTGACCACAACGAATATGGTCTTATCGCCGTATTCAAAGATGGTGGCATCGATATTTTCATCGCTCAAAAGGATCTTGCGGTCACCGAACAAAATGGTTTCCTCAAGCGTTTCCAAGGAGCTGAACATATAGCGAACGCCCTCATACAAACAGGGACGGTCGTTCAGATCGTGATAGGCATAGGTGCCGATGGCTCTTGCGCCGTGGTTGATGGCGACCCAAATATGGCAGACGATCTCGTCAAAGGTGGGATAGTCATAGTCAAGAGAAATGCTCTTATAGGAGAATGTTGTTGCGACAAAGCCCACAACCTTGTCAGGCCGCTTCAATTCCGCCACAGGATCAAGGAACTGATGCAGCGTATTGATAGGCTGGCGGTAAGTACGCTCGCCATTCTCGTTGATCTTTACGTCGATATAGGGGTCTGTTCCGATCCAGTCGCAGTAAGGCATATATTTCAGCGGATCGTGGGAGCAGATTCTGCTAACATGATAGGGGTCGATTTCTTTCAGGTAGTCGCTGTAATGGCGCAGGTAGATCATGGAGAAATGGTGGTATTCCGGCTCGTCTGCAGTATAGTTCTGCACATAATCTTCAGCCTTGAACTCTTCAATCACTTCATCGAGTTTCCGCAGCATCTCCTCACTGGGCACTCTGTCCTGGGTGGCTTCGCCGGCAGAGGAAGCATTGAAGGTTTCTGCGCCGGGAATCAGCCATCTGGGCTGGGTAAAGCACATAGGTCTCGTTTCCAGCGTTTCGTGCAGGTCGTCTTCTCTGAATCTTCTGGCGAATGCCTCACCGCCCTTATAGAACGCAGCGGTGACATTTCTGCGAAGGATCGCTCTGCCGTCCACCATCATTCTGCCGCCGGAGATCCAAGACATCATACGGCCTGTAGGCTTAATGCGGCGCATTGTCTTAGTGATCTCCCAACCGTCAATGGTTGCGGTCAGGGTCGCTTCCCCACCCTCTTCGAAGTCTGCTGTTTGGAAGGTGAAGTTGCCGTTTTCGTCGGGGGTGACGATTTGTGTCTGCACGCCTCCGCCTTCCAATTTCAGGGTGACAGGCTTGGGAGCCGTTACATTGCCCACGATCTTGGAGTAATCCTGACCGGGATAGAAATTGGTGCGATACTCAGGAAGCGTAAAAGAGATACGGATCGGCTCAAACTCAGCCGTAACAGGCGTAAAGTATTTGAACACTTCCCCGTCATCTAACCGCTCGAAGGTCAATGCCAGATCATAGTTGGTCAGCTCCTCTACGCAGCAGGGAACTGAGAATGTATTAGTGCCGGCCTGCAAGGCAATTTCAGCAGGCTGGGAAAAATCGGAGGAGAAGGTAAAGGTATCCGCAGCAGAGGCAACCATCGTAACTTCCATTTTGCCGCGGTAGCCGCACTGTGTTGCTTCGTTCAAGTCCAAAGTAACGCCTGTGAATTTGATCTCATTGCGCAGAGCGCGCATAGGCATACCGTCTACGCGCTGGAGGTTATGTCCTTCCAAAAAGCTCTTGTCGATCTCGCTCCAGGTGCTGCAAGTGAATTTCGGCTGTCCCCAAGGGCCTTTTTCCGTTGCGCTGGGCTGATTGCGGATCACATTGACAAGCCACTGATCGGTCCATTTTTCATTGGGAGAATAATAAAGCGCATACAGGGGAAATTCGATTTCAATAGACCAGTAATCTTCGCCCATATACACAGCGTGATTCCAATTGGGGGTGTAAACCGCCTTATTGTTGCCGCCTTCTACAAAGTAGATGACCTGCTTCAAGCCGTCGATCGTCACAGCGAAATTATACACTTCCGAAGTGCTGCCGGTGGGAGAGAGAAACACCTCCACACTGCTGCCGCAATAGATATTTTGAGAAGCAAAGGATCTTACAAAATCCATATTGGATTCCATACATTTGATGCCAAAGTAAACACGGTTTTCGCAGGGAAGGATCTTTACAAAGGTTTGGTCGGCAACCAACTCGCCACCCACGATTTTTCTGGTGGTAAAGCCGGTGGCCGCAGGTACTTCGTTCCAGACGGCTTCATCCATACGGCCGTCCAGAGTGATGCAGTTATCCGGGTAAATCTTCTTGTCCATTTTCCATTTCCTCCTAAGAATCTTTATCATATTTGGGAATGTTTTGCGAATCGGTATTCGTTATAAACGCTTGAAAATTGCCGGAAAATACAATAACGATACTTACGCTTATGATAACACGAATGCTATAAAATTCAAGCGATTTTCAGAGAATTGTTCCATAAAAACGCAAGCATAAATTTGTACATTTTGCCAATACAAAACGCTCCTTCTCCCCTGCCGGATTTTTGCATAAACAAAAGCGGACAATACCGCAAAGTATCGTCCGCTTTTTATCAAAATAGTCGGTTAAAACAATTCGATTTCGTAGAGTTCAACAAACTCCTGAGGGAACTCAAATCGCAAAGCATCGGGACTTACAGCCTCCTGCAAGGTAATCGTTGCGCTGAATTCCTGATTTTCAACCTTTGCCGGTGTTAACACGGTCCATTCATCGCCATTGCATACCTTGATCTGCATATCCTCCAAATGCCAGCCGCTGACAACAATCTTGTCAAATGTCGGTGCCACCTTCTTAAGACCCAATTCGATGAACAGATTCTTACCGCGCAGCTCGCAGGCCAAGTTGTCCTTAACGCCGTCAAAGAGCTTATGTCTTGTCCACTGGCCGGGCTGGGTGCTGATCTCAATATCCTCCAGCCGATCAAAGAGCAGGCTCTTATTGCTCAATCGCTCTGCCTCCAGGCGGTCGATCAGCGCGACCGTCTGCTGATAGGTGGGAAGGTTTCTGTCCTTCATTTTCCGTGTGCCGATAAGCACCTCATAGGGCTTCAGCTCGAAGGTATTGCCGGTAAATGTACAGTTATGACGGAAGTGGTACCAAGTACCGGAAATGCCGTCTAATGTGACGGTCTGAGGCTTGTCGCTCATATTGGTTGCAACGAAGATCGTATCGTCACCGTATTCGTACAAAACAGCATCGATGTTCTCATCACATTGCAGCGTCTTAAAGTCGGCAAACAGGATTTGGTTTTCCAACGCTTCCAAAGAAGAATACAGATAACGGGTGCCCTCATATGTCTGGGGACGGTCATTGAGATCGTGGTAAGCATAGCAAGAAACTGCCTTTGCGCCATGGTTGATAAAGACCCAAGTATGGCAGAGCATTTCGTCAAAGGTCGGATAATCATATTCCGGCGCAATATTCTTATAGGCAAAGGCGGTTGTAACAACACCGAGCACCTTGTCCGGCCGCTTCATTTTATCCACCGTATCAAGGAACTTATGCAGCGTGTTGATGGGGCGGCCGAAAGAACGCTTGCCATCTTTATCCACCTTTACTTCCAGATAGGGGTCTGTGTCGATCCAGTCACAGTAAGGCACATACTTGTCCGGGTCGTGGGAACAGATGCGGATCAGGTGGTAAGGGTCTTTTTCTGCCGTGTAGTCCAAGAACTTCCGCATATAAATCAGCGAGGAGTTGTGGTACTCCGGCTCATCATAGGCGTAGTTATGGGTATAGTCAATGTCCTTGCAGGGAGCAAGCATTTTATCCAGCTTCTCCAACATTTCCGCGCTGGGTGCGATATCCTGACAGGATTCGCCAAGGAAGGATGCGTTATAAACCTGACTATTGGGGATCAGCCATCTGGGCTGGGTGAAGCGCTGATTCATCACATTGGTCTCGTGCAGGTTATCAGCCCGATATTTTCTGTCAAATGCCTCACCGCCGTGGTAGTAGGCTGCGCATACATTGCGGCGAAGAATCGGTTTGCCGTTCACGATCATTCTGCCGCCGGAGACCCAAGTCATGGTGTGGCCGGTGGGCGCAAGGCGGCGCATTGTCTTTTTGATCTCCCAGCCATCCATAGAGGCCGTCAAGACCGCCTCTGTGCCCTCCTGAAAGCCGGGTGTCTCAAAGGTGAAGTTACCCTCTGCATCGGGAGAAATCACCTGTGTGGCCATTCCACCGCCCTCAAGAGTCAATGTTACAGGCTTAGGGGCAGTCACCTTGCCCACGATCTTGGAAGCATCCTGACCGGGGTAGAAATTGGTGCGGTATTCGGGCAGCGTGAAGGCAATGCGGATCGGCTCAAATTCTGCGGTGATGGGGCTGTAGAACTTGAATACTTCCCCATCGTTTTCTCGTTTCAGTTCTGCTGCTACATTGTATCGGATCAATTCCTCGACGCAGCAGGGCGCGGAGATATTATTGACGCCGGACTCCAGCTGAACCGTTACGGGCTCGGAAAAATCGGAGGTGAACACAAAGGTGTCGGCAACCGGGTTGGACACGGTCACATTGATGTTGCCGCAGTAGCCCTTATCGGTGGATTCGACCAGATCAAGAGCCAGACCGGTAAACTTAATGTCATTCCGTAAAGGACGGATGGGCATATGGGATACGCGCTTGCAATTGTGCATTTCCAAGAAGCTCTGATCGATCTGCGCCCAAGAGCTGCACTCATACACCTGCTGGCCGGAATAGGTCAAAGTGTTGGGAACGGGGCGGTTTCTAAGTACATTAACCACCCATTCGTCGCTCCAATTATCATTGGGTGTGTGATAGAAGACTGTCAGCGGAAATTCGATCTCAACAGACCAGTAGTCTTCACCGAAGTACACCGCGTGATTCCAATAAGGATGGTAAGTATGCTGGTTGTTGCCACCTTCTACAAAGCACAGGGTTTGAGTCAAACCGTCAATGGTCAATGCAAAATTGTAGATCTCGGAAATACTGCTGGAGGGAGAAACAAACACCTCCACGCTATTGCCCTGATAAATGTCCTTAGATGCGAAATTCTTAACAAAATCCATATCGGTGTCCATACACTTTACACCGAAATACACCCGATTTTCGCAGGGCAGGATCTTCAGGAAGGTTTGATTTTTAGGGGTTTCACCGCCAACTGCCTTTCTTGCGGAAAAGCCGGTATATTCGGGAACTTCGCTCCAAACAGCCTCATCCATCCGGCCGTCCAGGGTAATGCAGTTATCGGGGTAAAGCTTATTCATTCTCGTTTCCTCCTATGAATTTTCTTGCTGTAGACAAGCTCTTTTTTGCCGATTGTGCTTTGTTTCATTTTAGCACCTCCTACCGCAATATGCAATAAAATTTGCCAAAAAATACCGGACGACATCCGCAAATGTCGTCCGGTCTTCTTATGTGTTTGTTAGAATACCTCGAGTTCGTAGAGTTCGACACGCTCCTGAGGAATGTCGAAGCGCAAAGCATCGGGGCTGATGGCTTCTTTCAGAATATAGGTCATACAGAATTCTTCGCTCTGAACTTCTGCAGGCTCCACCGGGATCCATTCGTCACCTACGCGCACCTTGATGGTGGTACCTTCCAGATGCCAACCACAAAGCACGATGGTGCTGAAGGTGGGCTTGACCTTGGTCAGGTCTACTTCCAGGAACAAGTCCTTGCCACGCATTTCCTTGGCCAGATTGTCCTTCACACCGTCGAAGAGTTTGTACATCTTCGGGGGGTTAGTCACAATGTCTGCCTCACGGCCGAAGAGCAGGCTGCGGCTGGCGCAACGCTCGGCCTCCAAACGGTCGATCAGGGCAGCGGTCTGCTGGTAGGTGGGCAGGTATCTGTCCTTCATCGCACGAGTACCGATCACGACCTCGAAGGGCTTCAGGGTGAAGGTGTTATCCGTGAAGGTACGGTTATGACGGAAGTGATACCAAGTGCCGGAAATGCCGTCCAAGGTCACGGTCTGTGTCTCACCGGTCTGGTTGACCAATGCGAAGAAGGTGTCGTTGCCATACTCGTAGAGCGCTGCATCCACATTCTCATTGCGAAGCAGGACTTTCCGCTCACCGAAGAGGATGGGTGCTTCCAAGGTTTCCAGAGAAGCAAAGATATAACGAGTGCCTTCGTACAGCCGGGGACGGTCGTTCATATCGTGGTAAGCATAAGCAGAAGCGGTCTTAGCGCCGTGATTAAACATAACCCAGTTGCTGGCGATCATTTCGTCAAAGGTGGGATAGTCGTGCGCCAGATCGACCCATCTGTATGCAAAACAGTCGGAAACAATACCGATGGCCTTGTTGGGCATATTCATTGCCACTGCAGAGTCGATGTATGCAGGCAGCTTGTTGCAGGCCTTGGAATAAATACGCTCACCCTTATCGGTGATAATTGTACCCAAATAGGGGTCTGCTTCCATCCAGTCGCAAGCGTGATAATACCATTCCGGGTTGTGGGTTGCATTCTCAACTACATGGTAGGGGTCTTTTTCTGCCAGGAAGTCATAGATGTACTTCATATAGATTCTGGAGATGTGGTTGTATTCCGGCTCATCCCAAGTATGGTTATACACATAATTCGTGTTCTTCTTGGCTTCAATCACTGCTTCCAGTTTCTGCAGCATTTCTGCGCTGGGTTCTTTGTCCTGTACCGCTTCGCCGGAAAAAGTGGGGGTGTAGCGGTTGCAGCCGGGAATCATTACCTGAGGCTGCGTAGACTCCCATGTTACATATCTTGTTTCGTGCAGGTTATCTGCATCGTATCTGCGTCTGAACGCCTCACCACCGTTGTAATAGGTAGCATACATATTGCGACGCAGAGTAGGTCTGCCATCAATAACCAGATTGCCGCCGGAGATCCAGGACATGGTATGACCGGTGGGAACCAGGTTGCGCATGGTCTTCTTGACTTCCCAGCTGTCGGTGGTTGCTGTCAGGATCGCCTCACTTCCCTTCTCAAAGTCAGGCGTTTCAAAGGTGAAGTTGCCGTCCGCATCGGGAGTGATGACCTGAGTGGCCATACCACCGCCTTCCAGCTTCAAGGTCACAGCCTTACGGGAGGTGACCTTACCGACGATCTTGGAGGAGTCCTGACCGGGGTAGAAATTGGTGCGGTACTCAGGCAGAGTGAAGTCGATGCGGATGGGCTCAAAGGTAGAGGTTACCGGGAAGAAGAACTTGAAGGGCTTGCCATCGGAGATGCGCTTGAATTCCATCGCCATCTCATAACGTTTCAGTTCTTCCACGCAGCAAGGCACTGCAACGGTGTTCACACCGGCCTGCAGAGTAACTGTGGTCTCTTCAGAGAAGTCGGAAGTGAAGGTAAAGGTATCTTCAACTGCGCTGGAAATGGAGATGTACATAGTGCCGCGATAATCGGTGTCTGTCTTCTCGTCCAGATCCAAGGAGACGCTGGCAAGACGGATGCCGTCACGGATGGGACGGATGGGCATATTGGTCAGCGTTCTGAAGGCATCTCGCTTCAGGTAATGGTTGGATGCCTCAGCCCAAGTGCTGTTCACAAAGACAGTTGCGCCGGAGAAGTGCTTCTCGGGTGTGGGCTGCTGACGAATCACATTGACCAGCCACTCATCGCTCCACACTTCATTATCGGTATGATAGAACGCGGTCAGGGGGAATTCGATCTCAACAGACCAGAAGTCCTCACCGAAATGCAGCGCATAATTCCACTGGGGATTATAGATTTCCTTGACGCCGCCGCCTTCTAAGTAGCAAATAGTCTGCTTAAAGCCGTCGATGGTCAGGGCAAAGTTGTAGATTTGGGAAACGGTGTTTGCAGGAGACAGGAACACCTCCACGCTGTTGCCGTTGTAGATGTCCTTGGAAACAAACGCCTTTGCAAACTCCATATCGGCATCCAAGCACTTGATGCCAAAATAAACATAATTCTCACAGGGGAGAATTTTCACGATGGTTTGGTCCTTTACCAGCTCACCGCCATGCTGCTTCATCTTTCTAAAGCCAGTATATTCGGGAACCTCATTCCAAACAGCCTCATCCATACGGCCGTCCAGAGTAATACAATCATCCGGGAAAAACTTCTTGATCATTTCTCATTTCCTCCTAGGAATAACAATTATTTTTAGGGATGGTTGCCTGTCGTTATTCAAATTTATAATACCACGCAAATAAACATTATGCAATAAGATTCAGTAGATTTGCAGGAAATATATTCCGTTTCACACATCTTTTCCGTTTTCTGCTGTTAAAAAAACAGGCGGCTGCAAACTTTGTTTGCACCCGCCATCAAATTCAATTATTACTAAGCGTAATTAGCCGAGGAACAGCTCATTATACTTAGCGCACTGAGTCTCCAGACGGGGACCCAAGGTTGCCAGAGATGTTGCGGGAGGTGCCTCGAACATTTCCTTAGAAGTGTAGGGAGAAGTGCTAACATTGGTGTACTTTCTACCGGGGTTCTTGGGTACAGTCAGGTAGTCTTCCAGTAACTGAGCATAAGCTTCTTCGTTGTAGTCGTCCTTAATCTTGGCGTACTCGTCGTCGCGCTCCCACAGGAAGTCGTCGTACAGTTCCTTCCAAGCCTTGGAGTAGGCACATGCGCCAACGATACCGGGATACTCGGTGGTGTACAGACCTTCAGAGTGGTCAGCAATCCACTTCATACCAGCCTGGCAGATATAAGCAATCATATCGGTTGCTGCATCAGCGTCGTCGGAACCGGTAGGAATGAAGAAGTTGTAGTTGGTCAAGCTCAAACGAACATCGGAATTTGCATCCCGTGCGGGGGGCAAGCAGGTTTCGATGATGTCGCCGTTCTCCAGCACTTTGTAGTTATGCATGAAGTTGTAAGCCTCGCCGTCCTGAATGGACATTGCGATCTTGGGGTTCTTCATATCGGTAACAACACGATAGGTATTCAGAATGGACTTCTCTTCGATAACGCCCTTATAGATCATATCAGCGAATGCCTTGTTTTCTTCGCTGTTCATATTGGAAGACAGAGCGCCGGTCACAGGATCTTCGTTAACAACCTGAACGAATCTCTGCATGGATTCAACAGTAGAGCCGATGGTGTCCAGCTTGCCGTCGCCATCAGTATCCTTGGTACATGCACGAGCAACTTCCATGTAGGTTTCCCAAGTCCAGTTACCCTCGTCAATGTATTCCTGAGGAGTCTTGATGTCATATCTTTCCATCATAGTTCTGTTGTACTTAACAGTTTCTGCACCGGTCCAAGGAGGCAGAACGCCGTAGGCCTCGCCACGGTACATCTGCAGCCAGCTTTCGCCAACGACATCAGCAATCTTAGCGGCCTGCTCTTCGTTGAAAGGCTGAACCAAGCCCATGTTAGCAACTGCGGGGAACTCCAGGGATGTGAAGCAGAAGTCGGGCTTTGCACCGGAGTTGATAGAGCCGATCAGAGCGTCCTGGTTGTAGGGAGCAACGTATTCCAATGTAACGTCGTTCAGGTATGCCCACTCTTCCATAGCAGCGCAAACCATCCACAGCCAGACCTTTGCATTGATCTTGTCGATGCTCTGGTACTGGTCGCCAACAAGACCCCAAACCTGCAGGGTTTTGCCAGCATAAGGCTTAGTGCCATTGTTGAGGCCGGGGGTACCGGAATCAGCAGTAGCACCGGTGCCGTTGCCGGAATTTCCGGTGTTGCCGGTGTTGCCAGTGTTGCCGGTGTTGCCGGTATTAGTGCTGTCGCCGTTGGTGCCGGTGTCATCACTAGGGCTACCACCGCCGCAAGCTACCAAGCCGAACGCGATGCACAAGGCCAGCAGTAATGCGAGAAACTTTTTCATATTCTTTACTCCTTTATAAAATTTGTTGCATTTTTGCTAAATATGTCATACATACACATCCATTATAGCAACAGTACAAGCATATATGCAATACCAATTTCATAACTTTTTTACGTTTTCTTGATATTTATTTATACAACTTGTACTGTCCTACAATAGATAACGTACTTGTTTTAGGACAATTCACCAAAATCGAACCAAGGTTTTTAGTGATATTATCCTTAGCCCTTAATGCCGGAACGGTCCATAGATTCAACGAAGAATTTCTGACAGAAAATGAAGATTGCTGTCAAAGGCAACATGGACAGAACCAAAATCGCCCAGTTTGCGCAGACACGAGCTGCTGTGTCGGCTTCTCTAAAGTCACCGATTGCGCCCTGTACCAGCAAATCAAGGGCCAGCATAAGGGGCTGATTCTTCATGTTCATAGCCAATGTACAAATAAAGGAATCGTTCCAATAATAAACCATCGACAGAAGTGCCACTGTTGCAAGAACAGGGGTAACATTGGGAAGCATAACCTTCAGGTAAATCTTCCAGGGACCACAACCATCCAGCTTTGCTGCATCTTCCAGGTCTCTGGGCATTCCGGAGAAGAACTGCATAAACAGGAAGATAAAGATACCGGAACTTAAGCCGACGCCCAGCAGAGCAGGTACAAAGTAGACCAGGTAGCTCTTCGTCAGATTTACTGTCAGTGCTTTTCCGGTAAACAAGCCGACAATTTTGCCAAGGCCGAAGAAATCAAACCAGGTCATATCATACATAAGCGGGACCTGTGCAGTTTGCAACGGCATAACAATTGTCATCAGCATAGCGAAGAATACAAGTGCTCTTCCCTTGAAGGAATAACGGCCCAATCCATAGCCTGCCAAAGAGCAGGTTATGCAGGTCAACAACGTACTGCCTAGTGCGATATAAAGTGTAACACCAGCATACTTTAAATACTTAAAGTAAGACAGACCGTAGGTGTAGTTTGTAAAGGTAGGCTCCATAGGTATAAAGCGCGTTCCCGTTGTGGTGCCACCACCCAATGCCAGCATTTCCTTAGGCAGTGTAAGAGAAGCACTTACCAAACGAATCAAGGGAAATAGCGCAATATACGCAATACCCAACAAGAGCATATACCGGAACAGACCGTAAATAAAATTACCGGCGGTAGAAATTATTTTTTTACGAAGTAATGGATTCATACTAATTTCTCCCTCCTTAGTCCATCTTTACAACTTTTCGGGAAATGATTGCTGCACCAACGCCAACCATGATAAACACCAGCACTGCATACAACCAACTCTGTGTAACTGCATAATCGATATTTGATGTTTTACCTTCATTAATGCTCATAATAATGGGGTTGTTATAAGCATTAAAGTAATCAACAACGGTAAATACGTATGCAAGCAAAATGCTGGGGGTGAGCAACGGGAAAGTGATTTTCCAGAAGGTTTCCCACTTGGTAGCGCCCTCCATATCTGCCACTTCGTACAAATAAGCAGGGATCGATTTCAAACCGATGATGAAGATGATTGTCTGAATGCCCATGCTCCATACCAGGTCAAAGAATTTCGTTGCATAGATTGTAAACTTCTCAATGTACTCTGATAAGAAACCGAAGCTCTTAATAATCTCAGATACGAAGCCGGTCATTTCATCCGAAACAGTCAGGAACGAGTTAGAGGTCTCGCCCATGCCGCCGTTTGAACCCAACATAGTGTTGAAAATGGTAACAAACCGGTCAGACATAAAGATAACAGGCAGGAACAGAACTGTGCGGAAAAACAGTCGACCGGGAAATTCATCGTTCAGCAAAAGTGCCAGGAACATACTGACGAAAATAATGACCAAAACTTTAATCAGTGCACCGGAGAACTGAGAAATCAAGCTCTTAAAGAACGCTGCATCACCCAGCAGGGCGGTTTTCCAGTTTGCTAAACCAGTATACTTCAGCTCCAGACCGTTATTGCCCACCTTAACATCATTAAAGGTGTAAATCAAGGAATCCATCAACGGCAGGAAAAACAGCCATATAAAACCAATAACAAAAGGCAGCACAAAGAGCAGACCGGCTTTATCGTCAGAAGTAAAAGTAAATCTCTTTTTACCTAATCTTCTCATTTTGCACCTCCTAAAAGAACCACATAGTCATTGGGTTCGATTGTTACGCCATCATAGGTATAGGCCTCCACACCGTAGTTGATGACGAGTTTTCCGGATTCATATTCCGTCAAGACAACATCCTTTGCCACAATTTCGTGGTGGATAATTTCTTCACCGACGAAGTTTTTCATAACATCCTGATATTCCTTATACATTTCAGTAATTGTTTCTTTCCAGAAAGCATAGGAATAAGAAGTCATATTGTTGTGAACTGTATTAACCAGGGTTGTCGGCTCAGCGCTAAACACATTGAACTTGATGCTGGAGCCGGATTCCAATGCCTTCAGGAATGCTTCACGGTAGTCCACAGTCGTATTGAAGCCCTCGGCCGTCAACACCTTTGTGTTTTGGAAAGCGATCTGATAGAACGGAATCGAGTTATCCTCCATATCGAAGTCGCTGGAGCTATTAGACAGGTCTGTAATAACGTCTGTATAAGGCAGAGTATAAGCGTTGCCATCGTGAACCATCACATAGTCCAACACTTCATTTGCCTGGCTAAGAGCTTGCATCCACAACTGCTTTGTCATTGTTCTGCCGATGTAGTTATCCTCGTCATAGTTGGAATACAAAACATCACCCAAACGGTTCACGGAAACTTGGTTGACATTCCAGTCCTTGGTAGACTCTACAAAGTTTTGGACAAATCCAGGAACCTTGTTCGGCGTCAGCAAACGCCAGGATTCATCTTCATAAGGCTTGTAAGTATCCAATGCATAACGATACTGGAAACCATAAGCATTGAAGAATGTCTTTGTTGCATCAGCGTTGATATTGTAGCCGTTGCCGGACTTATAAATATCGACAGGATTGCTCTCCAGGAACAGCTGTACATTTTCACTCTTTAAGTAAGCAACCAACTCACGGAACTCTTCTGCAGAACCCAAAGCAGGTTCTACTTCCATCGTATCCTGAGATTTGCTGTTAAGGCCACCCTTGTATGCACCAATGTAGTTGATAATCAGATTTTCAACGCCACTTGCCTTGAGTTCAGCAACCATCTCGCGCAGTTGCTTATAGGTGGTCATCGGCGTAATAACCGGAGTCTTAACACCAAATACATACTTTTCGATAGAAACAGCGCCAATGACATCCAGAACGAGATACTTTTGGTCTGCCAATTCAGACTTTTTCATCTCATTTTGCTCTTCCAGGAATTCACGGTAGCGCTCGCCCATACCAACATAGTCTGCCTGTCCCTGCTCCAGGAACAAGTATTTAACCGCATAGTTATTTTCGGCATGCAGGTTTCCGCTGGCCTCACTGATGTCACTATTCTGATTGCCACCAAAACCCTGACGACCTTCCATATGCTTAAAGTCGGTGTCTCTGATGATGGCTGTGGAATATACGTGGTTGTAGGAACTTGTTTTTCTGCTGGTAGTCGCCTTAATGCCACTACTTGCATCGCCGTTCAAAATCACAGCCAGGAATGCATTGTCGTTACACTTCTCACCAAAAACAGGCAGAGAAACAGGTTCTCTTGTCATAACGGGAGAAGCGGTTTCAGAAAGGGTTATGTTTGCACCATAGACCGTGCTGTTATAGGCTTGGTAGCTGTGCTTCATGTTGTTGAAGTTAATCAAAGCACCGGAACCATCGGGAACAAATAAATAACCCTCGTCTTCCGTACTGCCTGCACCAAAATAGGGCAAGAAATCAATGCTCTTTACAACCCAACGCTCGCTCCACAATTCCTGAATTTCACTTGTAACAATTTCTGCCAGCAAGCCATCTTCAGACAATGTGTACTGCACCGGAATAATAATGCCGGTCGACGGGAATGCAAAGTCAAAACGAACACCGTTATCAATGAGTTGGTGCGTCATGCAACCTTCTCTAATACTGTCAGTGTAGTTATCAGAGTCCCTAGTCTGACAAATCTGTTTTTGCCAGAACACAACATGAAGCTGCGAGTTGATCATTGCTGCAATTGCTTGCGCATCCTCTTTGCGTTTTTCGGGGTTAGACCACCACTCGTGCTGAGTTGTTTTGTCAATAACTCTAATTTCACCGGTATTATAGCTTGCATCCAGTGCGAACTTATCGTTTTCAGCTACACGCGTCCAGAAATCAGCATCCTGATTACTCTTTCTGTAATCATAGCTCATTTCTTTCTTTTTGCTTGGAATAGGAGACTCTTCGAGTCCCTGAACTTCTGATGCCGCTCTGATTTTATCTGCTCGATAGATGGAAAATGCTCCATAACCAATAACGGCAAGCAATGCCACTGTCAACGTAATACTAATTGCAGACTTGATCGTCTTTTTATTTCTGCGTATTACGCGATTTACTTTCCAATATAAATCTTTTATGTTCATTATTTTCTCCTTCCATGCAAATCACGTTAATATTTGATTTGATAGAATACAGTTGCAATGAAGAAATATAATTGTTGGAACAGCGACAGCAACATCAAAGCAATAAACAACATAATCGTAAGACCAACAAATGTCAGGAATATCGCCAAAACCGTCTTTGGCAAGGTATATTCATGCATTTCTTCCAATCCGCTAAACGCTATGATCGCGCCCCAAACTTCCGTAATGATTACAAAATAATTCAGGAACACTTTCTCATCACCGGCCAGCACCAAGCTGAGCAACGTGGTGGCAAAGCGAGCGAAGATATAAGGAACCAAAGCGCATGACAGCACAACGCAAATATCCAACAGTTTGCCTTTTCCGTCAAGTAAGGTGCAGAAACACCAGTTAGAAATGGCAACCATGAAGAAGATCATAACTGTAATCAGTGCTGTACGGAGCAAACTGACAGGAGCGTCTGTAAACGGGTTCATATCAAAGTCCGTTACAACGCGGTAAAGCAATTCCACAAAGAGCCACAAAGCAACAATGATGGTCACAACCAGGGGCGAACCCTTCTTATTTGCTCTCAACTCAAGGAAACCGTCGCGGGGGTGTTTGCAGATATAGAACGGGTATGCGAAAGGACTCATGGTATCAAAACCAGTACGTTTCATAATCTCTTACCCCCTTTTACGTGTAATACGCCAATAGATTCTATCTATCAGGTCTCTAATTTGATCGAAGAAAAGAATGACAAGCAGAATGATGATAACAATAATTGCCACCAGTGCAAAATTATCGCGAATCACTTCTTCTCGAAGAGCCGCTTTTGCCTCAGCGTAGTCTTCCTTGCTCTGGCCAATTTCAAAGTATTCCATGGCCTTCTTATAATTGCCCTCACTCATGTACGCCTTACCCATACCAACATAAGCTTGGGTATAGTTTGCGTTCATTCTCAGAACTTCCTGCCAAGACGCCATAGAGTCCTCGTACAAACCTTCATTATAAAGACGGTTTGCTTCACGAATCTTCTGACCATAGAAGGTCTGTTCCATAACAGTAATCGTATTCTTAGCTTCATCCAAAACAAGAATGTTATTATTGCTGTCACACTCTATGGAAACAGCTTCCTGGAAGGAACCTTTTTGATAGCCTTTGCCACCAAAAGCGGCCAACAAATTGCACTCGCTGTCATATTGGAAAATACGTCCGGTTGTACGCTCCAGCATGGTGATGGCACCATCTTTATCTACTGTAATATCAGCCAGCAGCAAAGAAGTACTGTGGGTGAAAGACTTTAAGAATTCTTCACTAAACTCAATGGGATTGGGGGAAACATCGTTACCCAACGCATTGAGCTTAACAACAGAAGATTCCACCTTGTCATTAACCGGAGACACCGCATAAACAAATCTATCTTCCGACCAGAACATATTGTAGAATTCAACAGGCTGGAAGCTCATTTCGGACTGTGCATTCATGGCATCGGTCATAATGCTACGCCAGAAATACTCGGCCAAAACCTCTGCAGAAGCCTTGATTTTGTTAATACCGTAGAAACCCAAGAAGTTGTTTGCGCTGTCGACCAGCAGGGCACCGGTATTAACCATACCGGAAGTAACATACATGATGCCCATGTTATCAACGATGATTTTCTTGGGCTTGTATGCATCCTCTTCCTTCAGCAATCCGTTCTTATCATTCGGTTTTCCATGAATGTGCAAGAGTTTACCATCCAAATCTGTCACCAAAATACGGTCATTCTCTGTATCCGCAATATACAGCAATTGGTTGGAATCTCTGAAGAACAAGCCCTGTGCACCCGTAGCGAGTGTTGTCTTTTCTTCCTTGATTTCGCCGTCACTTTCCACCGTATAAGTGAACTCTTCCAAGATTTTGATGCATTTATAGTCCTTATCCAGGATGATAACTCTGCAATTACCGGCATCCAGAATGAATGTGCGGTCCTGATTGTCGACAAAAATATCCGTGGGCTTGTCCATTTTTGTGGTGCCCATTACATATTCATCCACAATGATTTTAACTTGATAAATGTTTGCAGAAGGCACTGCCTCTACGCCGGTATGGTCATAGGTAAATGCCTTATCGGGCTGTCTGGCATACGCAACAGTTCCAAAAGAAGATAGAACAAGTACCAGCACAAGTATAGATACTATCGCTTTTTTCATGATACATCTATCTCCTTTCTTAATCCTTAATGCCAGAGTGAGCCATTGTTTGCAACATCTTACTTTGTGTTACCACAAACGATACAATGGGAGGAATCATCAACAGCACGGAGGATGCAGCTGCCACACCGGTTCTGGAAATGGCTGCTGTGGTAATCTGGCTCAGAGCTGTAGGCAACAGCTTCAACGGTTCGCTCCAGATAACACCGGCAGAACCGGTATTCCAGATGCTCATAAAGGTAAGAACCATAACCGTCATCCAAGCGGGCTTGATGTTGGGAAGTACCACGTGGTAGAAGATCTTCATATCGCCTGCACCGTCAATCTTCGCAGCATCCAACAGAACATCGGGAATCTGCAACATAAACTGACGCATCAGGAACATATGGAGGGTAGATGCAATATGGGGCAGAATCAGCACCCAATAAGTATCGATCAGACCCAACTTCGCCTTAATGATGTAGGCCGGCAGAGCAGTAACACCGCCGGAGAACAGCAAGGTCAGCATGATCAACTTCCACAGAGCTTCTCTGCCAAAGAACTTCTTCTTAGCAAAGGGATATGCAGCCATAGCACCGATGATAACACCAAAGGTGGTGGTAGCAAGACTGACAAAGATACTATTAAATAAGTATCTACTCAGCGGAACGACCGTATCGGTCACCAACTGAAACAGTTCGGTGAAGTTCTTTCCGGTCGGGTTAACAACATAGAAACGCGGCGGGAAGATGAACAATTCTTCAGGCGGTTTCAGTGATGTAACAATACTTAAGTACAGGGGCAGTGCCATAAACGCACCGACGGCAACAAGGCCAAAGAAGATGGAAAAGTTACCGAAATGGGAGCGATTTAATTGTTTGTGAATTCTAATTCTTCTCATAAATCTCTCCTTAATTGTCTACCAATACTTTGTTGACTACCTTGTTTACCAGCAACATGACCATCAACAGGACTGTACTGATTGCGCAGGCATAACCCAACTCAAATCTTGTACTACCATAGTCTTGCACGTGCGCAATAATCGTATGGGTCGCATAGTCTGTGGAGGGGAAACCTGTCAGTTGCATGGGGATTGCACCAACCGCAAAGGAGCTTGCAATCTGCATAACAGCACCGAACAGCAACTGGGGCTTCATCTGCGGCAGAGTCAGGAACCATACTTCCTGGAATCTGTTGCGGATACCGTCAATTGCGCCGGCTTCGTACAGGGTGGTATCAACCGTCTTAAAGCCTGCCATAAAGGACAGGAAGCTGGTACCCAAGCTAAGCCACAGCTGTACGACGATACAGCAGGTCATCATATATTCCGGGTCAGTTAGCCACTGAATAGGTGCATCAATGATGCCCAACTGCATCAGGAAACTGTTCATGATGCCCAAACGGTCACCACTGAAGATATAGGTCCAAATTGTCAGAACACCACCGGAAATAGACGGAGCATAGAATACAACCGTCATAAATGCACGTAGCTTGCTAGGCAATTCGTTGATGAACCACGCAAAAATATAACACGCAATATAACTCAGGGGGCCGGTAATCATGGCCAGAATCAAGGTGTTTTTAACAGAAATGATGAAAACATCATCGTTCAGAAACAGAGTTCTGTAGTTATCAAGGCCTACAAAGTTAGGTGTTTGTAGCATATTGAAGTCCGTAAAACTCAATCCGATTGCAGCCGCAACGGGCAAAACCGTAAACAGAAAAAACAGTATCATAAACGGTGCAATCATAAAGTAACAGGCACGGTCTGCAACTACGCGTCTTCCACCATCTCTAAGGCGCTCAGAAAAAGATCTTTTTCTTCTCATTATTCTTCGCCCTTTCCCATCCTCTTAGTTATTGTTCTGGAATTCCAGTCTCTTACGGAGCAGCTCATCATTGATCTTAATGTTCCACTCTGTCAACAATTCGCGGGGATTCTCATTATCATAAATAACGCCACGCTTAGCGTTCTGCAAGCCTCTGGTTACGTAGTAGTAACCGGGAACGATCGGGAGGAACTCAAGGTTCTTTATCTGACCCTTCAGAACTTTCAGTTCATCGGCAGTCCATCCCAATTGCTCCAGCGTTTCCTCATTTGCAGTATTGGCTCTTGCAGCGATGCCCAGGGCAGCTTCTACGTCAAGCGAATAGCGAGTCTGTGCTTCTGTGCTGCACCACCACTTAATGAATTCCCAGCAATCATCCTTGCGTTCAGCACTTTCCAGCATAATAACGCCGGTCAGCGCACTGTCAACCTGTGTATAGTTGATCGAGCCGTCTTCCTGCACAGTGCCGGGCATTACAAACATCTCCCACAAGCCACTGATTTCAGGAGCGGAATATCTCAGTGTGCTATAGGTATTGTAGGTTGCCAGTGCAATCGGCATTTCGCCGGTTCTGAAACGGCTGACGAAGTCGTAGGTAATCGGGAAGCCATACTTAGTGTAGAATTCAGCGTGTTGTTTCAACGCCTCTACCGACGCAGCTTCCGTAAACATAACCTGGGTCTTATCCTCGTTATAGAAGCTACCGCCCTTTTGATACAGCAGGTTTTCAAAAGTTGCGGCGCATCCCAAGGACATATTGTAACGCTGCAGCACCTGTGCTACATCATACACCTCGTCCCAGGTCTTGGGAACCTCCAAGCCCATGCTATCAAAGATATCTGTTCTTACAAACATAACGCTGAAGGGACAAGTAAGGGGGATACCGAAGTTCTTGTCGTCCAGCATAAACGGGATTTCAGAGCCATCAATATAGGGATCCAAGACTTCCTCGAAGCCTTCATACTGGGAAAGGTCCTCCAACGCACCACGCAGACCCAGGTTAACAACCGTATTAGAGTCAGCGCCTATCTGAATATCGGGACCGTTACCGGAAACCTTCGCTTCTATCAACGAGCCTTGCACCAATTTCAGGTTAACCTTAATTCCGGTTTGCGGTGTGAATTCATCGGTGATCATATTCTGCAGAATCTGGAACTGGTCAATACCAGTATTCATCCATACAGTGATCACATCATCTTCTTTTTCGGTATTATACTTATTGGAGAAGAAGGAAGCAAAGAAGCACTTAATCTGATAGATCAGCCACTCCCAGAAGTTCATGGTAGGTCTTTCCATTTCCATATTGGAAGAAAGCAACGCAATATAGTCAAAGTCCAGAGCCTGACGCTGATACTCATTCAGCTTGGAACTCAAACCGCTGATGTCATTCTTCATATTGGAAATTCTGTTTTTATAGGTCAGGTCAACAATGTTATCTGCATAGCTCTGCAGGTTATAGGCCACGTCTTCCAGATAGGCATTTTCAGCGCCCTTCTTGCCGACGATTTGCTCCATACGCTTTGCCTCAGCTTCCAAGCGGTCAGACAATGCGCTCAAGTCAGCAGATAAGTTAGGCAGTTGCTTTGCCAGTTCGTAGTCACGATACTTATCGGGCTCACTACTGGTAATCATAATAACGGACAGATACAAATCGTTCAGTTCGTCGATTGTTTCACTAAGCACTGCCATTGTCTGGCTCATATCACCAATAACGTTTTCCATAGTGATATAGTGAGTACCCTTTGTTAAGAAAATGCTGTACGGACCTTTTTCGCCAGACAGAACCATGTTCTTCCACTGGGTTGTGTAGTTGAAACGCACTGCATTGAGTTCCTCAAAAGGAACAACGCCATCGATATAGATTTTACGAGAGCTGAAAAGACCGCCTAAATAACCCTGCTTATACTTACAGCCGATGTTATAGAAACCATCTTCAGGAGCTTCAATCTCCCAGGTGATCCACTGGCCGGGTTCTTTCCACTGGCCGCCGCCACCGTAGTTGATCTTATTATTCTTATAGGAGAAGGGTTGTGTTTTAGAGCTACTGTGATCGTAGTCAGGCCACAGAGTGGAGCTGGACTGCTCATAGTAGTTTTCTGCCTGGAATACTTCCAGTACATTTTGAACGTCCTGGTAACCCTTTTGCTTGTAGAGAGTAATGTAATCCTGATAGGAAATCACATAATCTTCCTGCTTCAGGGTCATTTTCTCCAGCAGAAGGGGGCAACCCTCAAAGCTCAGAGCAATTTCGTGGGTGCCTGCTTCCAGATAGAACTGGAACATACCGTATACGCCGGTCTGCTCACGGAGCATCTGGGTTCTCCACTGGGCAAGCTGTTCTGCCTGAGGACGAAGGTCATCACCATATTGGTCCTGCTTCACTTCACCGTTCTTGAACACGCGGTCCAACAGACAGCTGTCAGCTTCAATAAAAGGAAGTTCACCATCAATGTAGAAACCGAAAGAAATCTGATTCTTGGTATCAATCATAGGGAAATACTTCATTTCCACGCAGTAAAGACCCGTTTTGGGTACGTCTACCGTGAAAACAACCTTTTCACCTACCGCATCAATCTCAAGGCCTTTTTCAGAACCCTGCAGGTTCTCATATACCTTTGTTGCGGAATGCGCAGTAATATTGCCATTGTTATCCGTCGGATTTTCCAGTTGGAACTGCGTTACATCAATTGCAACCTCAGTTTCCGGACGGGCTACGCCCTCATACTGGTGGATGTACTTGGCATAATTGAGGAATTCCTCTGTTTTCTCCTGATAGATATAGTCTCCGTTTCCGGTTGCACCGTCTGAATCTTCAGCAAGTGCAGGAACTGCGGAAGGGATCAACAGTGTCATCATCAGGAGTACCGCAATCCATCTTTTCGTCTTCTGCATCATTTTGTTTCCTCGCTCCCATAAATATTTCTGCACGGAAAATCAAGAACAACGCGAACATCCGCATCTTCTTCAGAACACTCGATGTTTACGCCATATCTCTTTCCGTAAATTAACTTGATTCGCTCGTTTACGTTTCGCAGGCCAACTTTGTTTTCTTCTATGCCCACACCTGTTTTCAGGTTTTCGTTTAGTTTTGCTATTTCTTCCCGGTCGATGTCTTGTCCATCGTTTTTAACGGCAACGCACAAGTTTTCATTTTCCCGGTAAACAGAAATGGTGATATTTCCCTTATAGCCGTTGGGGCGTAGTCCGTGATGAATGGCATTTTCCACAATGGGCTGAATACACATTTTGATAATGCCACAATCATACAACGATTCGTCTATCTCCCAATGGAAGGAAATGGTATCTCCAAATCTGATTTGCACAATTTCTACATAGAGTTTCAGGAAGTCCAGCTCCTCTTTTACGGAAACGATTACATCATCATTTTCCAAACCAAGCCGGTAAAGTCTGGCAATCTTTGTCAGCATTTTGCTCACTCTGTTGCCTAAACCCATATCTTCAACCGCTGCCCACTTGATTGTTTCAAGGGTGTTGTTTAAGAAATGGGGGTCAATCTGAAACTGCAAGGCCCTAAATTGGGCTTGCCGCAAAAGTTGGATGCGTTCTTCCAATTCTGCGGAAATCTCCTTGTTAACATTCCGGTCTGCCAGAATGTTACTGGTTATGTACAACAGTTCGTTAGACTGTTTGGACGCCTCTTTTTCGCTCCAATGCAACTGCGGATTCTTAATAACATCCATAATTTTTCGCATTGGCTCATAAGTCAGAAGCGTAATGATATAAGCCACAACGATACTGGCAACCACACCCACAACCACAGAAGAAACAAGAAATTTGTTGACCATATTGGTTTTTTCCTCAAATTCCGGTGTTTCTGACACCAATGCGTACTGCCAGCTCTTATGGGCGGATTCTGTGACGGAAACAACCCGTCTGCCACCTTGCGTCAGCAGTTGCGTCTGACCTGCTTTCACCTTGGCAATATCGTCCTGGTATTTATGGTTAACTGCATCATTCCAAGAGAAATAATCTTGTTCATTACAGTATATGGTCTGACCTTTGTTATCTGTTATGAAGAATATGCCCCGTTGGACCATATCCTGGCTTTCCAGCAATTCTCGGATTGCCTGCAAGTCCACATTGGCCACAAGTACGCCCGCAAGTTTTTCTGCGCCGGTATAATTTTCCGTATCAATAACAGTTTCTATTTCCACATAAATCGGTTGACAAACATAGATGCTGTTTGCATTGTTCACCAAAATATTGGAGGATTCCATGGGGAACTGCTTATGAATTTCGTACCACTTTGGCCGGACATTTAGTGAATCCATGCTGACATATCCGTTGCCGTCAATCAACATACGGTTCACATCGGAGTATATGTATACAGAAGTAATAAACTGGTTGGTAAGGATTCGCTGTCTTACCGTAGAAATTACCTTGTCTACCTTACGGTCATAGGAAGGCGCCTGTCCATCCAATTGTACAATTTCTGCAATTGAACTCAAACGTGAGGTTCTGTTCAGTGTGTCCAGCACACTAATCATCACGTTGTCGGTAACAACTGCACTTTTGTGCAAAAGTTCCTCGTTCATGCTCATTATCTGCTCATTGGCCATGCTGTTAAAGCGCGTATAGTTCAGGTTCAGCACCAAAAGAAGCGGAACTGCAACCAAGAGCAAAACATAGATGAAGTTTTTGATGAGCAGACTGTTGAACTTATAGCCTTTGATATATGGCCATATCGATTTTCGTGTCATCATTACAGCGATACCTTTTGACTGTACTCACGCGGAGAATAACCTGTGTTTTTCTTAAACATAATGGAAAAATACGAGGAAGCATTACATCCAACCATCTGCGCAATCTCGCCTACCTTGTATCGTCCTTCTTTCAGCAGAACAGCCGCACGCTCGGTTTTGATTCTGAGCTGATACTCCGAGAGCGTCTCTCCCATTTCCTGTTTGAACAAACGACTTAAATATCCCGGATGAATCCGATACTTTGCCGCAATAGCCTCGTGGCCAATCTCTTCGGAAATGTGCTCATTCAAATACGCAACCACATGTTGAATTGTGTTATGCTCGCTTTCGCATTTTCTGTTCTTCAAGCTGTTGCACAACGCATCGAAATTTGCTTTCACGCAAGATGCAATCGCTTCCGTGTCCGAAAAGCCATATAGCTGGCTTGCATCAAATTTGCCACCGGTAATATTAGATACGTTGATTTTCCGCTTTTTGTAATGTGTTTGCACCAACGAATAAAGGCTTTTGAAAACAAACCGCGCATCGTCAAGCGACTTGCCTTCCATTTCTTGGAGCAATTCGTCCAAAATGTGGGCCAATGTTGTGTTGCTTCCGGTATCCAGTTCCACAATCAACAGCTTGTACTCAGACATAACGCGGTTATAAAACGCGCTGTCTACTTCTTGGCTTAGTGAATCATCTACTAAATCCGATGCGATCTTCGTTCCTGTCAGTAAATCGCTGATTTGGGAGACGCAGTGAGTCAAACGGAAGGTGAACCGGTTTGCCAACACCTTTCCCAACCTCTCTGCAAAGCTCTGCATTTGTTGTTCAAGTAGTTTTCCGTCCGCTTCGTCCTTCGGCTGACCAATGGCGACCAAACGCCAGGCATCATTCTTTTCCTCTATCACAAGGAACGTGAACATTTCTTCAGCCGAAACAAGCAAATTTGCCAAGACTTCTTCCAAAGAGGCATCCGCGCCTTCCTTGGCAGGTTCGTCTTGGTTGGATTGTTCTGCAATCTCAAAGGCAAACATAGGGCTTGCCTGTTGGATTTTTTCACTTCCCAGAGTCTTTAGATAAATTGCCAACTCTGCGACCGACGTAATTTGGCCGGACAGCAGTTGCCGGAAGAAGTTCATTTGAAGCATCTGCCTCAAATCGTGTGTCTCTTTCTCAGTTAGAAGCGCCTCTTCCCTTTCCTGGTCCAGTTGCTCGCGAATACCTCTAAAAGTATTCATCAGCTCTTCTTCATCAACGGGTTTGACCAGGTAATTCACGACTTTGTATTGTATCGCACGCTGTGCGTATGTAAAATCGCTGTAACCGCTCAGAATCACTATTTTCAACTGCGGATACATCTTGCAGAGATTTTGAATCATTTCCAGACCGGTCATTCTGTTCATCATAATGTCGGTCAGCAAAGCATCACAGGGGTTGTCCTTCAGATACTTCAGTGCATCCATACCATCGCTGAATGTTGCCACTACCTGAAAGCCCATTTCTTGCCAAGGGATAAGGCTCTCTAAACTGTGTCTTATGTGTTCCTCATCTTCAACAATCACAAGTTTGTACACTTCTCTACCTCATCTGTTTTGACGGTGCCTACAATTTCCCTCAGTATATCATTATCATTATAATGCAAAACTTCCAATATTGCAATGTTACTTTCATCACTTTTTTTATATTTGCTGACATTTTTGGTCGTCTGCTGTCAAGTGAGGAAACGCTTGTAATTACTGGGATTTAATCGCAAGTGTCGGGGTCAATATCATCTGTTTTTTCTGAGGCCTGCGCTTGTTTGTTTTGAATTGCTTCAATCAGGGGCGCAAAGCTCTTCACATGGTACAAAGCACACAGGTATGCAATCGCGCCGGGCGCCACCAAAATCCAAACCGGCACCAGCCTTATATACACGCCGTAATAAGCGAAGCGAAGAGCAAACGGAATCGCGTGGAAAACCAAAATAAGGCCGGTTCGGCGAATATTACGAATCGCCAGGACGACCGCACTTTTCAAAACGCCGGAGACTGTGTTGGAAAACTGTGCCAAAAAAGGAAACGCATAGAGCATAATCGCTAAAAAGCACACGGCAACTGCACAAAAAACGCCTGTTAAGATAGCGCCCTTGGTGCCGGCAACACGAGAAAAGTACCAGCAATCCAGGACTAAAATCGCACCCACAAGTAGTACAATCAGCGTCAGTACCACGCCCTGTTTGAAGTTGTCCTTAAAAGACTTAAAGAAGCTCTTAAATATGGGACATTCCTCTTTTTTGGCCATTTTCAGCGCCACGTAGTACACAGCTGTGGTCGACACGCCCATAGTAATTACAGGAAGCGAACAAACAATCCACAATACACTTAGTATCATCCAATCCCGTAATTTCAGCAAATATTCCATTAGTGGGCCGTCCGGACTAAAAAAATGCCCCATAGCACTCATCGTATATCACCTAATTCTGTATTTTTCGGCATAATATGCTTCATTTTATTATACGACTTTTACATTGATAAGTCAAATATATTTTAGCAATGTGAATATATAAAAAGCGCAGCTTCGACAGGATTTTCTTGCATCCTGTCAAACGCTACGCTAAGCTATTTACAGGCGGACATTCTCCCCGAATGCGACAGCCGCCACCGCCACTGCGCATCTCCCACGCAGTGGCGGCTTTTTTGCACTTAGGACACCGGTATCAGCAACACTTGCCCATCGTCCGGCTCACCCTCAAGCCCGTTGACTTCCATAATTTTCTCCACTGTAGAACCGGTGCTTTTTGCCACATCCCACAGTCGTCTGCTTCCTTTGCGGCAAATAATCAAACCGGGTCTGTTGGGGTCCGGTTTCTCCGGCTCTCCAATTCTCAAATCGGCAATCGCCACTATCCCCTCCTGGCCTGAAGTAACGGTATCTGCCACCATATCAGCCCTCAAAAGCATACCGCTGCCACCGGGCGTTGCCTGTGGTCTACCCGTGGAGGATACGCGCACTTCAACTCGCGCATTTCCATCCGCATATATACACTGCTGTCCACTCCAAGGCGTATTCACACTCATCAGCTCACCATCGTAATCATAATAGAGCGTCTGGAACTGGCCGGGCATAGACATCTGAACACCATCCTCCACACGTTCGGTTTCCCAAAAATCCGGCCAGAAGGTCACATCTATTACCTCTTTTGCCTCCATTTGCGCCACCTGTTCTGCACGAACAGTCTGTACGTCCTGCTCTAAAATGGCAGGAAAATGCAATTCCTGACGAGCAAAATCCACCGGTCTGACCGGACTGTATGCATCTGTCGCCAGGTTGACAACAGACATTTCACTCAGTAGATACTGGCCCAAAATGCCGGCTTTTAACTGCAATAATCCGGTTTCATCCTGCTCCAGGTCCAAGCTGGTTACACAAGGAATTATCGTAACAGTAGGATTTTGGTCGTATACATCTTCCAGGTCTGCATATTGGGAAAATGGCACCTCACTATCCCACACATACGTTCTGCCGTCCTCGCCCAAATAGACAATATGCAACACGCAAATACCTCGGAACACTACCTTCCCTGCCATCACTTTCTTCTCAATAATTTCCGGTTGCAGGTTATAGTAGAGTATTTTTTCAATTTTCTGCCCTGTCGGTGGTGTCAGCTGTTCTTCCAGCAGAAAAGCCTTTTCTCCGGCTTCTTTGGGCAGTTGCAACGGATAACTTTCCGTCAGCACTTCCACATCTTTCGGTAGTTCACCGGGCATTTCCACTTCCATCCGACCCTGTACCCAAGCCTCAGCCACAGCACTCATATTTGCACGGACCATTAACTTCCTGGCAGAGGTACTGCGGGCATCCACGCCTTTTAACAGGCAAGACAGCACAATTTTCCCATCGCGAGGACTACCGGGAAGCTCCCACTTCATAGAAAACGGTAGCCACGCATCAACACTTTGTACACCCACGCCGTCCTCGGGAACATAGAGCACTTGAGCCATCACGCCACCGGAAACGGTCATCTGGTCATTCTCCCACTCTTTTCCCCGAACAATCGTCTGACCCCAAGCGCCCAACACCCGTCCAATATCCGGCATACCATCGGATATGCGTACTTCCAGGGTCTGCTCCTGGGATTTATTTCCTCCGGCAACTTTTTCCATATACGGAATTGTCATTTTATCAAACTGCATCTCCACGCAAATCACTCCTCATGAATCTTCTGATACCAAAGCATATTCCCATACGGACAGGTTTATGACACTTATTTTTTCCGACACACGCCACAACCGCAAAAGACAGCCAGCAAACCAAACAAATGACAAAACAGGCCGCTTTCCATCCACGTACCTACCAGTACCCCCACGCCAAAAGCAATTAGCACACAACCCCAGAGCTGATTGCGTCGACACATAAAAACACCCCCTGCATAAGTGTATGCAAGGGGTGCTATAAATTATTATTCGTACAGGCTTAATGGGCAACCGCCAAGACCTTGGAAATCATCGGAATACAAACCGCTCTTCCGTAACCGGCATCTTCCACGCAGGCAACAAACGCCAGCGGAAGGTTTTCGTTTTCCACATAACCGGCAAGCATAGCGTTGGGCTTTTTCTCACCGCCTACTTCGCCGGTGCCGGTTTTTGCACCTACGGTCAAACCGGGGAAATTATCCACGCCGTATTTGCTCTGCACGTTATTTTGCAGATATTCCTGCATTATGGTCGCAGTTTTTTCGGACATAATTCTGTTCTGTGTGTCAATCGTCGCATCGTAGGTTATATTTCCGTCCACCTTGATTTGCTCCACCACGTGTGGCGTGGTTACCACGCCGTCATTGGCAATTGCGCCCATAAATGTAAGGAATGCACAAGGATTCACCAGGTCAAGATACTGTCCGATTGCACTCCAGGCCACATTTAAATCCTCAGCGCCAGACGCTTGAAAGTTTCCTTCCTCCGTGGTGATGCCATCAAAGGTAATCTCCTTGGTTATGCCGAATTTTTCCACATATTCCTGGAGAGTCTGTCCGCCAATCTCCAATGCCACTTCTGCAAATGCACAGTTGCAGGAATTACAGAAAGCCGTTTTCAAGGTTTGCGCGCCGTGAATGTCCTCACAGGTAATTTCCTCACTGCCGATTTGGTAGCTACCGGTACAAGTGAACGTTCTGTCAGCAATATCGGGCACTGTTTCCAGCGCAGTTGCCAGTGTTACCACCTTAAAGATAGAGCCGGGAATATAGGCCGACTGGGTAAAGCGATTCACATACACACCCTCATACATATTATCCGGGTCATTTGTAAAATCGGGCACATTGTCCGGGTCATAGGTTGGCGTGGTAACAGCGCACAGCAATTCGCCGGTTTTATAATTATAAACCGCAATTGTGCCCTTATAATCTCCCAGAGCCTCCAATGCCGCTACTTGCATTTTGGCAGAGAGGGTAAGCGAAGCCGTGCCTCCGGTTTTTCCATAGCTGTAAACGCCATTGAATACATCATACCCGGCCAATGCATCTGCGTGATTGGTCGGTGCCGGCGCAAATATATTTCCTTCCCGGTCACCAACCCAATGGACAGTTGCTTCACGAATGGCTGCCAAATTGGAATAGGCACGTCCGTCGCGCAGGTCCAAAAGCAACACGCCGTCCCGGTCTACAAACAAACCACAACCGATGTTGCCACCCTCATCATATATATGAGGAGAGCCAGCATCCATCACCCATTTTTCCGATCTTGCAAAGTATTCAGCCAAGAAGAACACAAAGCCACCTACCAGTATCAAGACCAATATCAAAAGTGCGATGGCCCGGTTTGCAATTCTATTCATCCTCTGCACCTCCCGACTTATGCAGACGCACTGCAAAGCTGGCATTCTGACGGGTATCCGCTGCCTTTATAAAGGCCAAAAGACCCCAGGCGCAAATCATACTGGAACCACCGTTGGACAAAAACGGGAATGTTACGCCGGTTAAAGGTAGCACATCCACCGTTCCCAGCACGTTCAGGATTACCTGCACAAGCATAATGGAAACCGCCGTGCAACTACCGATGGTATAAAAACTGCTACGTCCAATCGCCGCAGAACGCACTGTAAAGAAGGCCAAGCCGACAATTGCAAACAGCACCATAATCACCATAAGCAGACCCCACTCTTCACCCACAGTCGCAATTACCATATCAGAGTCGGCTGCAAACACATTTTTCATCCAGCCGCGACCGGGACCAAGTCCTAAAAATCCGCCGGAAGCCATACACATAAGCGCACGAGTTTGCTGATAGCCAGCATCCAAAGGCGAATCCCATATATGCCGCCAGTTTTCAAATCTTTGCAAGGCGTGAGGTGCCATTCGCAACGCCATCACGCCGGCAAACACCAGCGCAGTAATTGCCAGCGCCACTGTACCCACGCTTCCGGAACGCAAATAAGCAATCACAAGAAATGCGCAGAAGAACACCATAGCTGTACCAAAATCGTTCATAAGTGCCAGGCAGGCACAAAGCATTATGGTATATGCAATAAACAGAATCAGGTTGCGTTTTTTCATCAGGCGGTCCATTGTGGACGCACCCATAAACACGAAGCAAACCTTTGTCAGCTCCGAAGGCTGGAAAGACTGGGAACCAATTACCAGCCAGTTTCTGGCACCGTAGTATTCCTTGCCGAACAACAGCGTGATGATTAGCAACAGCACACCGATAACACCGGCAGCATAGCGGATTTGCTTCGCTCGTTCTAAATCCCGTAACACAAAGCCTAACACCAAAAAGGTTGCCATTCCCAAACCGATTGCAATCAGTTGCTTGATGGTTTCGTGCGGTACCACCGTCGCCACCGCAGCCATACCTATGGTGCATAAGAAAAAGGCGATTGTTTCCACTTCAAAAGAACTTCTCCGAATACAGGCATAAAAACCCAAAAGCAGCCATTGCATCAGCATAAGGCCAGCAAATCCCGCGAGAATCTTACCGCTCGTTTCTGCCGAGCCGTTCAAAAGCAATGCCAAACAGCACAAAAATTGCAGAGCTGTTAGCATCACCACATTAAAGAAACTCTTGCGGAAGGTAGATGCTTTTGTACGCAGTTGGGCTAATTTTTGTTCCTGCTTACGGGAAATCGGTTGCAAGCGCATTTCTGCGCCACCGATAGAAATGACGTCTGTAGGTTGCAAAGCCCAGATTGTCTGCTTCTCTCCGTTTATCAGGATACCATCGGAGGAATCCGTATCCGTAATGGTCCAGCTGCCATCATCATAACGAGTCAAAACACCGTGATTACGCGATACGGACGGAATGTTAATTACAATGTCACTGCGTTTGCTCTGACCGATTACATTTTCCCAATGGATAATCGGCAGTTTTGTTCCGTTATCCAGGCAAAGCCAAGCCCAGATTTCCGGCTCCCGACGAAAAGACAACAGCGGACGAATACACCGCAGCAATAAAATAAAAGCGAGGATAGGCGCACCGTATCGCAGAATACCCACAAGCACATTGCCATAGGTATCCTGTGCAGAAGCCAACGCCTGCAATAATCGCTCCATATCCTCACCTCCTTAATGTGTTATCTATTTTCCAAACTCCGCAACAGAGCAATCTCCCGGGCGTACCCAGGTAAATCGCTTGGGGTTTCCAAAATCATCGGTTTTTCCTTTAAAACCGGGTGGTTGACAATGTTTTGGAATGTGGCTTGTCCCAGCGAACCATCGCCGATGCATTCGTGCCGGTCTTTGTGGCTGCCAAAGGGGTTTTTCGAATCGTTTAAGTGCAGAGCGCAAAGTCTGTCAAGGCCCACAACCCGGTCAAATTCTTCCAAAACACCGTCAAGGTCATTTACAATATCATAGCCGGCATCATACACGTGGCAAGTGTCCATACAAACACCGATCTTGTCGCTACCCACACCATCGATAATGGCTTTTAATTCTTCAAAACGGCCACCTACTTCGCTTCCTTTTCCTGCCATGGTTTCCAGCAGGACGGTCACAGGATACTCAGGCGCCATAGCGGCCTTCAATGCGTCCACAATTTGGGCTATGCCCACATCCATACCTTGTCCCACGTGGCTGCCGGGATGGAAATTGTAATAGTTTCCGGGTAGGCTGGCCATACGCAGAAGGTCGTCTTTCAAAACCTCTGCTGCAAAGGTACGGGCCTCCTCCTGGGCGGTGCACAAATTCATCGTATAAGCGCCGTGGGCCACCAACTTACCAAAGCCATATTCTGCAAGCAATTCCACGGCCTGATTGCAATCATCCACGTCCAACGCTTTGGCCCGGCTGCCTCTGGGATTACGGGTAAAAAACGCAAAGGTATTGGCCCCCAAAGACCTGGCCGTATGTATTGTTGACACATATCCGTCGGATGCTGTCAAATGACATCCCACATACAACATACCTATCCTCTCCTTTTTCAATACAATACCACAAAAAGCAAAAAAAGGCAAACGGCTATTTCTCTTTATTCCTTTATCAGGCTTAACATATTGTTGTAAAAATTTTGTTTGCTATTCTAACCATTCTGTCGTAAACTATAAAAAACAGGAGGTGCATTGAATGCTATCCATCAATCCGTCAACCTTGCACAATCGCGCAAACACCGCGCTGCAAGGTGCTGTATTCAATCCGAAAAAGCTAGTGCTTCTTCATACATCCGTCGCCCTCGGAAGCACTTTGCTTGTTACCGTTATAAACATGCTGCTCAATCTGCAAATTGCAGATGCGGGTGGCTTATCCGGTATGGGACTTCGTTCCATTCTTTCTACGATTCAATCATTGCTGGAATTTTTTGTAATACTTGGTCTGCCATTTTGGGAAATTGGCATCATTTTTGCTGCGTTGCGTTGGTCCCGAGAGGAGGATGCCGGCCCAAAAACTCTCCTGCAAGGTTTCCTGCGATTCCGTTCTATTTTCGGTCTGAACCTGTTGCGCGGACTGATTTTTGCTCTTATCGGCGTAGTGGTTTTTTATCTGGGAGCAATGATTTTTATGCTCACACCTATGTCTGAGCCTTTGCTGGACATCTTCGAGCCTATGTTAAACGGCAATATGCCTTCCCAGGAAATAGAAGCATACATGACACCCGAAAGAGTTGACACAGTGATGTACCTTTGCTGGCCTATGCTCGCAATCTCCGGCGTGCTGTATGCTGTCATTGCCATTCCCCTTTTCTATCGACTGCGTCTTGCCGAATATGCACTGGTTGACGGCGCCGGTGCACGAAAATCCCTTGCAATCAGCCTGCACTTAACCAAGAAAAAATGTATGGGGCTATTTAAAGTAGATTTGCATTTCTGGTGGTATTACCTCGTTCTTTTCCTTCTGAGCATATTGAACTTTGGTGATGTTCTTTTGGCTGCCTTGGGTATTGCCTTGCCGTTCAGCGCTGAAGTAAGTGCTGTTATATTCTATCTACTGGCAACCGCAGGGCAAATTGCTTTTTGCTTCCGTTATCAGGCATCCACAACCACTACATACGCGCTTGTTTACCAAAATTTCAGCGAGGAACTGCCTGTACAAAACTGAAAATTATCGTTTTCGTTTGTTTTTTGTGTTCTTAGTCAAAACTTTATCACAAAATATGCGGTTTTTTTACAATTTAGACACTTTACAAAATGCCAATTTATAGTATAATAATCCATGCTGGGGTAAATTGCCCCTTAATAGTCTATTTTGCTGCAATGCAGTAATGAAAATTGGAGGAAATAACCATGTCTGTAAAAGTTGCTATTAACGGTTTTGGCCGTATCGGCCGTCTGGCTTTCCGTCAGATGTTCGGTGCTGAGGGTTTTGAAGTTGTTGCTATCAACGACCTGACCTCTCCTGCAATGCTGGCTCACCTGCTGAAGTATGACTCCACTCAGGGCGCTTACGCTGCTCCTTTTGGTACTCACACTGTCGAAGCAGGCGAAGACAACATCGTTGTTGACGGCAAGAAGATCACCATCTACGCTAAGGCTAACGCTGCTGAGCTGCCCTGGGGCGAGCTGGGTGTTGACGTCGTGCTGGAGTGCACCGGCTTCTACACTTCTAAGGCTAAGGCTCAGGCTCACATCGACGCCGGCGCTAAGAAGGTCGTTATCTCTGCTCCCGCAGGCAACGATCTGCCCACCATCGTTTACAATGTTAACCACGAGACCCTGACCAAGGATGACCACATCATCTCCGCTGCTTCCTGCACCACC
>JAZOSY010000140.1:0-7852 GCA_045657385.1 Faecousia sp.
GCTGCTCGTCGCTCAGGAACACGGTCTCGCCGTCCTCGGTGTAGACACAGGGAACGGGCTCGCCCCAGTAGCGCTGACGGGCGAAGATCCACTCACGGAAGTGGTAGTTGTTCTTTCTTCTGGCAACACCGGCGTTTTCCAGGGGTGCCTGGCCATTGCGGCCCTTGTAATCTTCCAACTCGGGCAGAACCAGAGGCAGCTCCTCATCGGGCAGGAAGACAGTCTTGCCATCCTCGGTATAGACACAGGGAACAGGCTCGCCCCAGTAGCGCTGACGGGCAAAGATCCATTCACGGAAGTGATAGTTGTTCTTCCGTCTTGCAACGCCGGTGTTTTCCAGCTTGACGGTGATGGCCTCCTTGGCCTCCTCCACAGTCAGACCGGTAAATTCTTCGGAGTTAACCAGCTTACAGCCCTTGCCCAGGTAATCCTGCTTCTCAAAGGCACATTCAGACACATCACGGCCTTCAATGACCTGGATCATGGGGATATTGTGAGCGATTGCATACTCAAAGTCACGCTGATCGTGGCTGGGAACAGCCATAACCGCGCCGGTGCCGTAGTTGCCCAGAACAAAGTCACCGATGAACACAGGCACTTCCTTGCCGTTGACGGGATTGATGGCATAAACACCCTTCAGGGGGCAGCCGGTCTTGGTCTTGGTGGCATCGGTACGGTCAATTTCGCTCTTGCTTGCAGCTGCGTCGATATAGGCCTGCACTTCGTCCTTATTTTCCACACGGTCCATAAGGGTCTGCACGATCTTGCCGTCGGGGGCAAGCACCATAAAGGTAATGCCGTAGATGGTTTCGATACAGGTGGTGTAGATGGAGAATTCACCGCCGCCTACCAGTTTGAAATCAACCTCCACGCCGGTGGATTTGCCGATCCAGTTGCGCTGAATTTCCTTGGTAGATTCGGGCCAATCAATTTCGTCCAGACCCTCCAGCAGTTTTTCTGCAAATGCAGGCTGGTCGATGACCCACTGCATCATATTCTTCTTCACAACGGGGTAGCCGCCACGCTCGGACTTGCCGTCAATGACCTCGTCATTAGCAAGAACCGTACCCAGCGCTTCGCACCAGTTAACGGGCATCTCGATCCGCTTGGCATAGCCTTCCTCATAGAGCTTCTTGAATATCCACTGGGTCCACTTATAGAACTCCGGGTCGGAGGTGGACAGGACCTTGGACCAGTCATAGTCAAAACCCAGTTCCTTCAACTGTTTGGAGAATGTTTCGATGTTCTTCTGGGTGAAGCCGTTGGGGTGGTTGCCGGTATCCACGGCGTACTGCTCCGCAGGCAGACCGAAAGAGTCATAACCCATGGGATGCAGCACATTGTAGCCCTGCATACGCTTCATTCTGGACATAATGTCCGTTGCGGTATAGCCCTCGGGGTGACCGGCGTGCAGACCCACGCCGGAAGGATACGGGAACATATCCAGCACATAGTATTTGGGCTTGGAGAAATCCCACACATCGGTGTGGAAAGTATCGTGCTCTTCCCAGTATTTTTGCCATTTTTGTTCTACATTTTGATGTTCGTAAATCATGGCTTCTTACCTCTCTTAACCTTCTATCACAATATCGCTGATGTCCACCTGCTCGGCATCTGCCCACAGGCGCTCCAGCGAGTAAAATTCTCTTGCATCCTCGGTAAACACATGGACGACCAAACTGCCGTAGTCCAGCAGTTCCCAAGTGTTGCCACGGTGACCTTCACGGCCCAGCATAGGCTCGCCCAGTTGTTCCAAGGTGAACTCTGCATAGTCGCACAGGGTCTTAACATGGGTGTTGGATGTGCCGGTGCAGATCAGGAAATAATCTGCAAGGGAACTGACCTTATCAATTTTCAGCAGTTTGATATTCATACCCTTCTTTTCATCCAGGGCTTTGGTGACTGCATAAGCAACTTCTTTTGCACTTAACATTTTACTTCGTCCTTTCTTTTTCCGTTAAACCAGGCAAGGGTTTCCAGTCCCACCGGGGATACTTCGCTCCCCTGCTCCTTTAGGTGGGCGATAGTCGTTACAAGACCCTGGCGAACAGCCTCGTCCAAATCTGTAAAAGCCAAATTTCTGAGGTTTTCCACGCCGGGAAAATCCCGATTCGGCTCAATATAGTCTGCAATATAAATGATTTTTTCCAAAAGGTTCATACCGGGTTTTCCGGTGGTATGGCTGCAAATGGCATCTGCAACTGCTTTTTTCTCTCCGAAAATCCTGTCTGCCACCATACTGCCTGTGAGGGCGTGGAGCACTTTGGGATTATTTTCCGAAAAAGCGTCTAACATCTTACCATATTCCCTGCACAAAGTCAATTGCAGAGGGCCGTCCAGCGCCTTGGTGATGTCGTGGAGAAGCCCTGCTCTGGCGGCATCGGTCACATCTGCGCCCCAGTATTCTGCCAGTTTGATAGCCGTATCCCGGCAACCTAAAACATGGGGTATGCGGCTTGGTTTCACCAGGTTCACAACCACCTGTTCCAATTCATCCATAGACAGGTTTTGGTAGGTTTTCTTTGTGCCGTAAAGGCCGTTTTCGCGGATAAAATCTGCAACACCGGCAGGTAAAAACGGGTTAGCACATCCAAACACCAACATTCGTCTGAGTTGAGTGGAGGAAATGGCGGTTACGGGATTTTCAACCAGATAGATGGTTGCGCCGGCTTGCTCCATTTGGGCCTTTTGTGCGGCAATCAGTTCCAGTTCGTTTTTATCGCCCCGGTAAAACACACCTAAGGACGCATTTTGCAGGATGCGGTTTGGCTCACGCCAAGTGTTGAAAGACAGGAACATATCCGTTCCCATAAACAGAACCAGCTCATCGTTGGGATATTGGCTGCGGAGTGCTTCCACCGTTTCGTAGGTGAAGCTGGTGCCGCCACGGTCAAGTTCAATGGTACTGACTTCCATCTTCTCCCCTGCTGCAATCTCCATCATTTGGGCGCGCTGCTGGGGGGTTGGGGTATCAGATGGCAATTTCTTATGGGGCGCGATGCACGACGGTATCAGCAGAAGTTTTTCCAATCCCAATGCCTCGATGGCATACTGAGCCGCACGCAGATGTCCCACGTGGGGCGGATTGAATGTTCCTCCGTAAATGCCGATACGCAATGCACTACACCTCCTTTTTAGTCTTCAGAGTTTCTCAGCTGTCTTTCCCGATCACGCTCGATGGCCTTTTCAATGGCCTGCTGGCGGAAATATTCGTTGCGCTGCTGCCGCACCTTCTGGGCGGCCTGACGGCGAGCCTGCGCGCCCTTACGGACAGGATTCTTTTTACCGCTGGCAACCGGCTGGCGCTTAGCGCGGCCTGTCTGGTTGCGCTCCTGCTGGAGCTTTTCGCTGAAGCGGTAGATAACGAATTTTGTGCCGATCACCGCCACGCCCTCGGCGCCGGTGGCCTCGCACAGCTCGTCACACACTTCTCTGGGGGTCATCATAGCGCCCTCCAGCACTTTACCCTTGACCAGCTCGCGAGCATCCAGCTGATTCTCCGCTTCGGCGATCAAGGTATCGGTAATGCCGCTTTTGCCCACCATCAGGGTAGTGTCGATGGTCGTTGCGCGGCTTCTTAACTCGGCACGTTCTTTACTTGTCAGCATAGCCGGCCTCCTTTAGTTTCTTGTAGAATTCTTTCAATGCGTTTGCCCGGTGGGATACTTCGTTCTTCTCCTCCGGGGACAGTTCCGCAGTGGATTTGCCCAAGGGCGGATAGTAGAAAATCGGGTCGTAACCAAAACCGTTTTCTCCCACGGGTTCACGGAGCAATTCACCGTGGATCTCGCCACGGGCCTGAATCACGGTTTCGTCGGGGGTGATCATAGTGATAACGCATACGAATTGGGCCTGACGCTGGCCGTCGGGTACATGCTCGGTGTTCTTTAAGAGCAGTTGAAGCCGACCCCAATCGTCTAACGAATCGTCAAAGCCGTAACGGGCGGAGTAGATGCCCGGCTCACCGTTCAGCGCGTCCACCGCAATGCCGGAATCGTCTGCCAAGGCAGGCAGGCCGGTGGCCTCCATCACGGCTCTTGCCTTAATGAGGGAATTCTCTTCAAAGGTTGTGCCGTTTTCTTCTACGTCAATATCTACACCCAATTCCGACTGGAGTACCAACTCCATATCGAATTTCTCGGTGATTTTGCTGATCTCTACCAGTTTGTGCTTATTTTTGCTTGCTAAAACAACTTTCATTTACAGCAATGCCTCCACAAAACTTTCTGCTTCAAAGGGCATCAGATCGTCTGCCTGTTCGCCGACGCCCACAAATTTCACGGGAATCTGCAAACTGTCTGCTACGGCAATCACAATGCCGCCCTTGGCGGTGCCGTCCAGTTTTGTAAGGGCAACGGCAGTGACACCGGCAATCTCTTTGAACTGCTTGGCTTGAATCAGGCCATTCTGTCCGGTTGTGCCGTCCAGCACCAAAAGCACCTCTTTGGCAGCATTCGGCAGTTCCCGTTCTACGATACGGCTGATTTTATTCAGCTCGTTCATCAGGTTCTGCTTGTTATGCAGACGGCCGGCGGTGTCGATCAAAATCACATCGGCATTTTTCGCTTTGGCTGACTGAATACCGTCATACACCACAGAAGCCGGGTCAGCGCCCTCGTGCTGGCGCACAATATCTGCGCCGGAACGGCCGGCCCAGATCTCCAACTGATCTGCTGCTGCGGCACGGAATGTATCGCCGGCAACCAGCAGCACATTTTTACCTTGGTTTTTCAGGCTGGTGGCGATTTTACCGATAGTGGTGGTTTTGCCCACGCCATTGACACCAATTACCAAAATTACAGAGGGAGTTGTGGAAAGGTTAAGCGCAGTTTCGCCCACATTCAGCATCTCAACCAAAATGGCCTTCAAGGCTTCTTTGGCTTCGTCTGTGGTCTTCAAGCGGTTTTCACGGACGGTTTTCCGCAAGCGGTCGGTTGCTTTCACTGCCGTGTCCACACCCAAGTCCGCCAAAATGAGGCTTTCCTCTAATTCATCGTAAAAATCGTCGTCAATCTCAGAAAAGCCGGAAAAGACGCTGCCCAGCGTATTGCTGAGGGCTGCTCTGGTTTTGCTGAGGCCTGCCTTGATTTTATCAAAAAATGCCATGGATTTACTCCTTTATTCCATAATGCCCAGTTGTTCGCCGATTTGGTTCAAATCCAGGCGCAACAATTTACTGATACCCTGTTCCTGCATGGTGACACCGTAAAGCACATCGGATGCTTCCATAGTGCCGCGACGGTGGGTAATGACGATAAACTGGGTCTTTTCGCTTAAATTACGTAAGTAGGAAGAGAATCTCTCTACATTCCGGTCGTCCAGAGCAGCATCAATCTCGTCCAGCATACAGAACGGTGTGGGCCGCACTTTCAGAATGGCAAAGTACAGAGCGATGGCAACAAATGCCTTTTCGCCGCCGGACAGCAACGTGATGGTCTTAACCTGCTTTCCGGGAGGCTGCACGCGAATTTCAATGCCGCAGGTCAAGGGATTTTCCGGATCTTCCAAAAGCAGTTGACCTTTACCACCACTGAACATTTCCTCAAAGACCTTGCCGAAGTACTCATTGATCTTGGCAAATTCCGTGACGAAAATTTCCGTCATTTGCTGGGTAATTTCCTTGATGATACCCTCTAAGTCCCGTTTGCCGCCTAAGACATCGTCGCGCTGGTCGGTCAGGTAGGTATAGCGCTCGTTGATACGGGCATATTCCTCGATGGCACCCAAGTTGGGTGTTCCCAATGCGGAGATCTTCCGCTTCAATTCTGCGATGCGGCGGTTACCCTCGGCGATGGATTCGATTTCGCCACGCTTGTCTGCGGCAGTACCCGGTGTCAGACCGTAAGTATCCCACAGCTTGTCGATGGTATTCTTCTCCTCCAGAAGGGTGGTTTCTTTTTTATTTTCAAGCAGTGCGCAGGCACGCTCCATATTGAGAATGGATTTGTTCTTCTCTTGGATCTCGCCCTCGTTCTTGGACTTGGCCGCTTCGATACGGGCATACTCGCCCAAGGCATCCTGCATAGACTGGCGCATTTTGGCGATCTCGGCGCTGTTTTCGTCCTTGCGAAGCTCCTGCTTGCGGATCTCCTCCTCCAGACGGATATTTTCTGCCTGAATATCGTCGATGTCTGCCAACTTTCTGCTCTTATCGCCCTCGGTGGCAGCCTGCAAAACGCGCAGGTCCGCAATATGGGCATTGGCAGTTGCCTTTTCTGCCTCCAACGCAGCGGCGTCGGTACGCAAAAGGTTGATCTGCTCGGTAATGACCGCCACGGACTTTTCAGCCTCGGACTGGGTGCCCTCCAGATTCAGCAGCTGCTGACGGGTTTCCTCCAGTTGGGTTGTAAACACGGCAATCTGCGCCTTTACGGCAGCCATTTGCTCCTTATCAGCGGTTTGACGCTGGCTCAGGCTATCCTTTTCCCGATTGGCCGCGTCCTTAGCATCGCAGATAGCCTGCAACCATATCTCGTGCTGGCGCACAAGACCCTCTTGGGTCAGCACCTGCTTTTCTGCCTCCTGCAACTGCTCCTTAGCGGTAGCCAGCTGGAATTCCACCTGATCGGCGGCGCGACGAGCTTCCTGGAATTCGGTTTCTGCCGCTTCCAGCTTTTCCTGCAGGTCTGCTTCCTGCTTCAGGAGTTTTTCAAGCTCGTTGGCACGACTCAGGATGCCGGCCTCTTTATTCACAGAACCGCCGGTCATAGAGCCGCCGGCTTCCATAACCTGACCGTCCAAGGTGACGATCTTAAAGCGCTGGGAATACTGCTTGGACATTGCGATGGCAGAGTCCAGATCCTGTGCAATCACAATTCTGCCCAGAAGTTTTTCCATAACGCCCTGATATTTTTTATCAAACTTCACAAGCTGGGTAGCAAGACCCACAAAGCCACGGCACTTTTCTAAGCCTGTCTCCTGCAGGGACTTGCCCTTCGCGGTGGAGATGGGAATGACCGTAGTACGACCGCCGTTGGTACGCTTCAAGTAGGACAAAATGGCTTTGCCGTCCTGCTCGTTATCCACAACGATCTGCTGCAGAGCGCCGCCCAAGGCGATCTCGATAGCGACGGTATAAGCATCGTCTGTGCGGATCAGTTGGGACACAGGGCCGTGGACATTACGCAAGCCGCCGTGCTTGGCTTCCTGCATAACATTACGGACGGACTTATGGTAGCCCTCGTAATCCTTTTCCATGGCCCGGAATACACGGGTCTTTGCGGTCACAGAGTCCAACTCACTATGCAGTTTCTGCACCTTTTCAGCCAGTTCGTCACGGCGCTTTGCCCGGGTGGTCTGCCGCAGGGTGTAGCCAGCGATGGCATTTTGGTTGGCGGTGACCTCTTCCTGGGCATTTTTCAGCAGCTTTTGCGCCTGCTGCAAATTCTCTCCGGCTTCCTGCTCACGCTGGCTGCCGGAGGCAAGGTCTGCGTCGATCTGGGCAATTCTTGCGGCACTTTCGCCAATGGCGATCTCCAGCGCCTTTGTGTCTGCCTCACGGGCAGCCAAATCACCGGTCAGGGATACCTCGCGCGTACGCAACTCCATAAACTGGCGAGTCAGCCCCTGTGCATCGGCGGTCATTGCCAACAGCTGCTTTTGCAGGACCTCCAGCTGCTGCGCCTTTTCGGACAGGGTCGCGTCGATCTGACCGATACGCTGAGCAGCCTGCTCCAGCTGGGCGGTGATGCCGCTGCTACGGTCTTCCTGACCCTGCAGGTCTTCACGGCTGCGGCGGATGTTTTCTTCATTGTGCTCGATGGTGCTGCGCAAAAGTGCGATATGGCCGTCGATCTGCTGGTGGGTACCCTCAAGCAGAGATACCTGCTCACGGATCATATCCACCGTGCCG
>JAZOSY010000141.1:0-2073 GCA_045657385.1 Faecousia sp.
ATCGGTCAAAGCATCATTGATCATGGTGTCGATCATGGTAGCGTTGCCCATTCTCTGTCCCCATCTTGCTTTGGGAAGAGCGTAGGGAGCCATAGACATATTCTCGGTGCCGCCGGCAACGATCACATCGGCATCGCCCAAGCGAACCAGCTGGGCAGCCAAGGAAACGGCGCGCAGACCGGAGCCGCAGACCATATTGAGGGTAACGGCAGGTTTTTCCACGGGGATGCCGGCCTTTACAGCGGCCTGACGGGCCACATTCTGACCCTGACCGGCCTGCACCACGTTGCCCATATAGACTTCGTCCACATCAGCAAGTTCGATACCTGCTCTCTTAACGGCTTCTTTGATAACGATCGCGCCCAGATCGGCTGCGGAAATATCCTTCAATGTGCCACCGAAAGAACCCACTGCGGTTCTAACTGCACTGACGATAACTGCATTTCTCATTTGCTTCTCCTCCATCAAAATCACAGGGTCAGGCCCATCTTCTCTTCGTTGAACAACCGTGCGTCCATCATCTTTACATCGCCGATAATGGGCTTGAAGTCCATCTGGTCCAGAATGTCCTTCTGCAGATCCACACCGGGAGCGATCTCGATCAGGGCAACACCCTCTTCTGTCAGTTCGAAGACAGCGCGCTCGGTGATGTAGTAGACCTTCTGGCCCATTTCTCTTGCGTACTCGCCACTGAAGGTGATCTGCTGGACCTTTTCAACCAGTTTGTGGCCTCTGCCCTCCTGCACGATCTCTACCTTGCCGTCGTTGAAGTTTTCCTTCAGGCCGCCGGCGGTAAAGGTGCCGCAGAACACGACCTTCTTTGCGCACTGGGTGATGTTGATGAAGCCGCCGCAGCCGGGCAGTTTGGTGCCGAACTTGGAAACGTTTACGTTGCCGTTGCCGTCCATTTCTGCAAGGCCGAGGAATGCAACGTCCAATCCGCCGCCGTCATAGAAGTCGAACTGGTAGGACTGGTCGATGACGCATTCAGCATTGGCGGTAACACCAAAGCTCAGGCCTGCTGCAGGAACGCCGCCGATAACGCCGCTTTCTGCGGTGAGGACCATAGTGTCGCTGACGCCCTCTTCCGCTGCAACTGCGGAAATGCACTCCGGCATACCCAGACCCAGGTTCACGATCGCATTGGGAACCAACTCCATAGCGGCACGACGGGTGATGACCTTACGGACATCCATAGGCAGAGGTGCGATGGCATCCACGGGGATGCGGATCTCACCGCTGTAAGCAGGGTTGTAAGCAACCTCAAAGGTCTGCATATGGTTTTCCGGCTTGGAGATGACGATGGCGTCTACCAGAATGCCGGGGATCTTTACAAGACGGGTGTCCAAAGAACCAAACTGAACCACATTTTCAACCTGCACGATCACCTTACCACCGGAGTTCTTGGTGGCCTGAGCAATGGACAGAGCGTCCAAGGTAACGCCCTCGTGCTCCATGGTGCAGTTGCCGTGCTCATCGGCATATGTAGCGCGGATAACGGCCACATCAATGGGGAATGCGTGGTAGAACAGCTTATCCTGACCGCGGATATTGATCACTTCCACGATATCGCCGGCCTCGGCTGCCATCTGGTTGATCTTACCGCCCTCCAGACGGGGGTCAACATAGGTCTTCAGACCCACATGGGTGATAACGCCGGGCTTGCCGGCTGCGATGTCGCGATACAGCTGGCTGATAACACCCTGAGGCAGATTATAAGCCGCGGCTTTGTTTTCCAGAGCCAACTTCTGCAGTTTGGGAACGAGGCCCCAGTGGCCGCCGATAATTTTAGAAACAAGACCCTCGTGACCCAAGTGGTTCAGGCCCTTTTCCTTGCTGTCACCCATACCTGCGCAGTACAGCAAAGACAGGTTAGCAGGATGACCGGTTTCCAAGAAAGCGTTCTCAATTGCCAAGGAGACCTCTTCCGGGTGGGCAGATCCGATAAATCCGCCGAAGGTGATGGTAGAACCATCCTTGATATACTCTCTGACTGCATCAGAAACAGACATTACTTTTGCCATTTTTTCTCCACCTCTTGTGTTAACTTTATTGCAAATCTCATTGCCAAAA
>JAZOSY010000142.1:0-11123 GCA_045657385.1 Faecousia sp.
TGCCCTTTATGAAGATATTTTAAAAAATTAAGGAGATAACTGTTATGAATTATGCACTCATCGGCTGCGGCCGTATCGCAACCAACCATATCAAAGCAGTCCTCAACAACAATCTGAACCTGGTAGCCGTCTGCGACGTACTGCCCGAAGCTATGGAAAACCTGCTGGCAAAGCACGGCCTGGAGAAGGACACTTCCATCAAGCGTTACACCGACTACAAAAAGATGCTGGCTGAAAACGACATCACTTTGGCATCCATCGCCACCGAGTCCGGCATCCACGCCGAAATCGCTCTGCACTGCATCGAGTGCGGCGTAAATGTCATCATTGAGAAGCCCATGGCTATGTCCATTAACGACGCTGAGGAAATCATCCGCCGCAGCGAAGCAAAGGGCGTGAAAGTGGCTGCCTGCCACCAGAACCGTTTCAATGTTGCCATTCAGGAACTGCGTCGTGCTGTGGAAGCCGGCCGTTTCGGCAGACTGTCCCACGGCTCTATCCATGTCCGCTGGAATCGTAACGAAGGCTACTACACCCAGGCTCCCTGGCGCGGCACTTGGGCTCAGGACGGCGGCTGCCTGATGAATCAGTGCATTCACGGCATTGACCTGCTGCGCTGGATGATGGGCGAAGAGGTTGAGGAAGTTTACGGCGTTACCAAGCAGCAGTTCCACGACTACTTAGAGTGTGAAGACATCGGTATGGCCGTTGTGAAGTTCAAGAACGGCGCCGTTGGCACCATCGAAGGCACCACCAACGTCTACCCCAAGAATCTGGAAGAGACCCTTTATATGTTCGGCGAGACCGGCACCGTAAAAATCGGCGGCACCTCCACCAACAACATCGACGTTTGGGATTTTGCTGACGAAAGCGAAGATGACCAGAAGAACAAAGGCCTGCAGGAGCAGACCTCCAACGTTTACGGCAACGGCCACACCAGCCTGTTTGCTGATATGATGGACGCCATCGAGAACGACCGCAAGCCTTACGTGGATGCTGTTGCCGGCAGAAACGCTTTGGAAATGATTTTGGCGATTTACCAGTCTGCCGCCACCGGCAAGCCTGTGAAACTGCCCCTGAAGGATGTTGCTTCCACCGATTTTACCGGGAGATTCGATAAATGAGCAAATTAAGTGTATGCTGGGATTCGCTTAAGGCGCGTTTTGCGCGCCTGCGCGATACCCTTTATCAAGCGACACTTGTAAAAAAAATCAGAAACAGCAAAGTTGTCGCTGTATGCAGCGCCCATCCCATTATGGTGCAAGCATTGCTGATTCTGATCTATCGTCTGCTATTCGATGCCGTTTATTTGACTATCATCGCCCCCCATTACGCACATTTCGGTTTTACGAACCAGTTACATCCGTTGCGCTACGGGGTGTCTTTGCTGACTACACTTTTGTTTGCACCGGCAGTCGCTTGGCATCAACAGCAAAAGTATGCATCCGCAACCCTGCTAACCATTATCAATTACCTCTTGTTCATTCCTATGACCTGTTTTTATGGTTGCAGTGGTTTGGATTACGTTTTTTATCTGATTGCGATTGGCTACTGGGCTATGCTGCTTTTGTTCCAGGCGATCATTCCTGTTTTGACAGCAAAACCTTTTCCTACAAAATGTTCCAAATGGTTGTTCCCGGTATTGACTGTGGGTGCAGTTGCGCTGATTGTCTTTATTTCCGGCAAATATACCGGATTCCGTCTGAATCTCGATATCATCAATGTTTACGGCATCCGTGCGGAGTCCGCTAAATATGAGATGTCCGGCATGCTGTCCTACGGACTGTCCATGTTGCCTTGTGTATTGGCAGTATTGCTTCTGTACTGGCTGAAGCACAAGAAATACTTGATTTCCCTGTTGCTGTGCATCGCATTCCTGTTTCTGTTTTCTATCAATGCCCACAAATCCACGTTCTTTATGCTGATATTGGTTGTGGGTTGCTGGATTGTGTTCCGGCCCTGGATGGTGAAATGGATTGGCGGTCTTCTGGCTTTGGGACTTGTCGGTGCATTACTGGAATATGAATTTTTGGGTGGCACCTTCATTGCCTATGTGCTTTTCCGCCGGGTATGTCTGCTCCCCACCTATCTCAGCGCCCAGTATATGAAATTTTTCAGTGAAAATCCTTTGAACCTTTTCAGAGACGGTATTTTTGGACGTCTGTCCTTTGAACCCATCTACTCCACCAGCATTCCCAATTTGCTCGGTGAGTTTGAAGGCCACTACGAAAACGCCAACAACGGACTTTTGGGTGATATGTTCGCCAATTTGCCCCCTGTTCTTGGTGTGGTTTTCATGCCGTTGCTGATCATTATGATGCTCCGGCTCTTTGATATGTTCTCTGCAAATGTGAACAAAAAGGTTCTTTTCCCCTTCTGTGTCATTTATGGCATCTTCTTTATGAGCACTTCCTGGAGTACTGTTTTACTTTCGAACGGTTTCCTGCTGCTCTGCGTTCTTCTCTATCTTTTCCCAAAGGAGGATAACTTGGCCTTATGAAACAGGCAGAATTTAGTACACGCATACTGCTTGATGCGCTGAAACATCAATGGAAGTTTATGGTTATCCTTTTGTTGGTTTTTGCATTGATTGGTGTAGGCGCCGGTGCGCTCTTTGCCGAAAAAGGCGTCAGCGAAGTTGCAGGTGAAGCCGATGCACTTCCTGCAGCATCATTTGAGGGTGTCGCAACGGATTTAGATTACTACGACTCCTGCATAGCCACCCTTAGAAAATGCTATAATTTCGCAGTTCGCTATCACAGCGACTTTGTTGCGTTCGGCAATCTTACCGTTCAGCAGGAACAGCGTATCACTCCGATTTACTTGGAATTGAAGGCTTTTTCTACCAATGTGCTGGATGTGCTTGATGCGCAGCTTTCTGACACCAATGCTGTTCCGCAGGCAGATACTCAGATGCTTCAGAAACTGAACGATGCAGCTGCTCAGCTGAACACAATTATGGCAAACCTCAGCGCAGAGGCCAACGCCATCGCAAAAGAAAACCACATTATTTACAGCATTTTATCGGACCCTAATAGTGGTACTCGCTGTGACTTGCGTCACACCCATACTTTATCGACAGTAGCAGAATCCTTCGCTTTGTTTGTTATGTTCTGTTCTATGGTCGGTGTTTTTGTAAGTGTATTTTTCGGCGTATACAAAGAGTGCAAACGGCAAAAGAACGCGCAAGCTACCTGAGTTATCACACCGGACACCGCTGTTCGTAGCGGTTCACATCAATCTTACCTGGATTTAATGGAGTGTTATGAAAGACTTGATAAAACGCAGTTGGAATACGATTTCCGGCAAAAACGAGAATGTCCTTCTCGTTTGTAATGCTTGGATTCTACCTCTGACCTTTACCTTTTCCTATCTTTTAAATGTTGCTTTCTATTATCTGGGTTTAGCCTCTGCGGAACACCCGGTCCGGCGGTACGCCTTCATCCTTGGTTCTGTTTTATTTGCTGTTGTTTGCATTTGGACGTTCTTGCATTCTTTGCGACACCAAAAGCTTTCAGTGGTCCAGTGGGTTTTTCTGAGTCTGATTGTGGTGTTCTTCGGGCTTTCCTTTATCTTTGGCCTATCAACCGCCTCGACACGCTCTGTTATGTTGAGAAACGCAAAGACCTTCTGCTTCTTTGCGGCTCCTGCATTTTTGGCCGGCATTGTTGCCGCGGTTAGAAAAACGGATGACAGTTTCTTCGGCGTTCTGGAAAAACTCAGCTTTTTCGGACTGCCGGCCGCAGCGATCTATATGACGCGCGCTCTTTTTAACATCAACTCCTTTGCTATAGAAAGAGCACTCGGTTTTCTGAACTATATGAGCGTTGCCTATTCGCTGATGCCCATGTTCCTGGCTTTGCTGGTTCAGTTTTCTAACGGAGCGCCACTGCCAATCCCCTTTACAGCCCGGCATTTTAAGCATTCCCAGCTTCTGCGTGGCATTATCATTGCCATTTATTGGATTGCATTGATTGCTACCGCCACCAGAGGTATGTATGTCTGTGTCGCAGTATTTTGTGTGCTGTTGGTTGGCAGTCGTCTGTTTCGTCGAGAGCCTTCCAAAAAAGCTTGGTTGTTATCGTTGGCGTTGGCTGCAGTGCTATTGTTCAATATGTTTATTTATGCACCTCCCGGTATGCGCGCTGTATCCCGTATGACGGGTTTTGTGCAGAACCTGCTACAGGGCCAATTCGTCACCTCTGATAGTGAGCAGGATAATCTTTCGGATTTCCTGGATGATTTGATTCAAGCTAACGGTGGCGAGCAAATTACCAATCTTCCCATAGACCCCTCCTTTACGCCAGACCCCGACGCGAATGTGGATGTCGATGTGGATGTCGATACCGATGCCAACGCCAACACCGATGCCAATACCACCGACGGCAGTATCAAAATTACAAACCGCGGAACGCTTTACAAGCTTGCTTTCGGCGAGTTTGTTAAAAACCCGTTATTTGGCATGGGCCCTGGCGGCTATTCGGTCAAGTACGGACTTTATCCTCACAACGCATTCTTGGAAATATTGTGTGAGACAGGATTGGTTGGGTGCCTGATTATATTCCCCCTTATTTTTCTTGCGCTTCTTAAATTAGGTATAGCCGGCTGGTCGGATAAAAACATTTGGTATATTTTTATTTTCATGCTGACCTATATCCTGCAAATAAATATTAGCGGTACCGTTTGGAATTGCCCAGCCCTGCTTTGTGCTTTGGGTTATGGTTTGGCTATGCCACTACCGAAACGCGAAAAGAGATTAAAATCGCGTCGCTAAATTCCGTAGTGCCTTTATCGGAGGATCTATGGCAAATATAAAAAGCAACAAACTGATGAAAGCATTTTTCTCAGTTACAGGCATTCTCATTGTTTCCAAGCTCTTCGGTTTTGTGAAACAAATGGTTGTGTCCAGCGCATTTGGCGCAACTCTTGAAACTGACCTAATCAATTTGTCACAAGAATTTATCGGCAATATCCAGTATGTTCTTGTGCAAGTGCTGCTCACCTCGGTGATTCCAATTTATATTTTTCTGTCCCAGGAAGGAGAGGACAAGGCAAAGCGATTTGTGGCAGATACCATAAAGGTCTTTTCGCTGATTGCCGGCGGACTTGTGGCAATTCTCTTGATTGCCGCTCCCTTAATCTCCAAAATCATCGCGCCGTCCTACTCTCCGGAAGTATCCGCAACCCTAAGTGGTTATCTGCGGTTCTTTGCTCCCGGCCTGTTGCTGTTTGCGTGGATTGCCATTTTCCAATCCCTGATGAATGCAAACAAGCGCTTTGTACCTGGCGAAATGATTGGCTTGAACCAAAGCATCATTATCATCGCACTGGTGTTCCTCTTCAAGGACACCGTAGGTGCGCAAGTGCTTTGCTTGGCATTTTTCGCCTATTCCATTTGGAACTGCCTGTACTTGGGTCTCTTGTCCAAGCCTTACTGGCGACTTTATCGTGGCAACCCCTTTGCCAACGAAAATACGAAAAAGCTACTCAAAGTGATTGCACCCCTTCTGCTGGGTCACTCTGCGGTGTATATCAACCAGCAGGTTAACAAGATTCTGGTTTCCGGTATGGCTCCGGGAACCGTTACCTCTCTTGGTTATGCAACGGTGCTTTGTAATCTGGTTCTTACCTTTGTTGTTTCTTTCAGCTCGATTCTGTTTTCTTACATCACTTCCCATCTGTCAAATGGCAAAGAAAAGCAAGCCGCTGACCTGACAAAAACAACAATTACACTGATGATTACAATTTTGCTTCCCATCAGTGTGCTGGTAGTCATCTGCGCTGAGGACATTGTTTCTATTGCTTTCGGACGCGGTGCTTTCGGTGCAGAAAGCGTACGCGTTGCCGGTCTTGCTTTGGCCGGTTATGGTTTCATTTTCGTTCCGTCTGTCCTAAAGGAAGTTTTCAGCCGTTTCCTGTACAGCTATCAAAACACACGCACACCCTCCATCAACAGCGCCATCGGTATCGGCATCAATATCGGCTTAAGCATACTGCTGTGCCGTCCGTTGGGTGTGTTTGGTGTTACCCTGGCCGCCGGTTCTGCTGAGCTGGTTTGTGGCATCCTGAATTTGCTTGCTGCAAGACGGCACAATCCTCATTTCCGGATTCGTTCTCTATTAAAAAATGTTCCTTTCCTTTTGGCAGGTGGCGCTGTTTGCCTGCTAATCGGCAAGTGGTCCGTAGCCCACTGGGCCGGGTCTTCGCCCTTTGTGCGTTTTGTAATGGCAACACTTTTGGCCTTCGTCGGTTACTTTGTGGTGGTCTGTCCCCTACTCTACCGACTGCTGAAAGAACGAAAACAATTAAATGAAGCATAAAAGCAGGGACGCTTGTCCCTGCTTTTTGTATTTTTTCGTAGGAAAATGGACTTGCAGGTGTGAATAGGGTAATAGCGGAGGTGAGGCGATGTACGCCGCCACTTGGCTGATACTCAGTAGTCTGCTATGCTCACTGCAGCTATCCGCAGGAAGCTTCCCAAAGCCCTTAACGGCCCAGGAAGAAGCCCACTATTTACAACTGGCCTCCCAAGGAGATTTGGATGCCAGAAATATACTGATTGAACGCAATTTGCGTCTGGTGGCCCACATTATGAAAAAATACTATGCCCAGACATCCGACCAGGAGGACTTAATCTCCATTGGGACCATCGGCTTGATTAAAGGCATTTCCACCTTTGATACAAGCAAGGGAGCGCGCCTGGCAACATACGCCGCCAGATGTATTGAAAACGAAATCCTGATGCACTTCCGTTCCCAGAGAAAGTCCAGCCGAGATGTGTCGCTGTCTGACTACATTGAAACAGGTACAGACGGAGCTGCGCTGTCGCTGATGGATGTGGTCAGCGACGACGAGGATTTGACAGAGCTTATCAACAACCGGGACCAACTTTCTCAACTGCGCACACTGGTGGATACCTGCCTGACCGAACAGGAACGGCAGGTCATTATACTGCGCTATGGTTTGCAGGAACAGCCCCCTCTCCGACAACGGGAAGTGGCCAAAATCACCGGAATCAGCAGGAGTTATGTGTCGCGCATTGAAAAGCGAGCGCTGGAAAAACTGCGGCAAAAATTGGAGTGATTAAAAATGACAGACGGGAGCTCCGTTTTTACGGAACTCCCGAATTTGTTTGGCAGACACATTGTAAAATCACAACAAAAGCCTTGACATAGCAATAGCCCAATGATATAATAATCCGGCGATGGTGCTCAGGCACTTAGTCCTTACGGGCCCTTAGCTCAGTTGGTTAGAGCCTCCGGCTCATAACCGGATAGTCCCGGGTTCGAATCCCTGAGGGCCCACCACACAAATGAAGGCATTTGCCTTTTACATATAGGGGTATAGCTCAATTGGTAGAGCGGCGGTCTCCAAAACCGTAGGCTCAGGGTTCAAGTCCTTGTGCCCCTGCCAGAAAAACAGCGATAGCATTTGCTATCGCTGTTTTTCTTTTGCAGGCACAGGACTTGAACATCATAAATGCAACTGTCCGGTGGACAGTTGCTGACACCAGTGCAAACGCTAGTGGCTACAATAATTTTCGCCAAAGGCGAAAATGCAAACAAGTCCTTGTGCCCCTGCTGTTAATTTCCAAATTTGTATTGCGTCCTGCTGGAAAATATGGTATATTATTTTCGGCGTTTCAAAATGCCTTATTGGAGGAAAAAGATATGAAGAGAATCCTTGCATTACTTATTGCTCTTGTTATGCTGCTCAGCCTGACTGCCTGTGGTGAAGACGCGCAGAGCGTTCCTGCAGGCGAAAATGCGGGAACAAGCAACAACACTACAGAAGATACCAATGACACCAATGATGTCACGGGCGGTACAGAAGATGGAACCGAAGACAAAGCCGAGGACGGCACTGAGGATGGTACAGAAGATGGTACCGAAGACGAAGCCGAGGACGGTACTGAAGATGGTACAGAAGATGGTGCCGACGACACTACCGATGACACAACAGAGACTCCCCACACCCATAGTTATACTTCTGAAGTGACCACCGCTGCTACTTGTGGCGCGGAGGGTGTTAAGACCTTTACCTGTTCCTGCGGATATTCCTACACCGAGAAAATCGCCGCCACAGGCCAGCACTCTTGGGGCAGTTGGGCAACTGAAACAGAGGCCTATGTTGGGAAAGATGGCACAGAAAAGCGAACCTGTAAAACTTGCGCCACCTCCGAAACAAGAAAAACTACCGAAGGTGCGTTGTACAACTCCTTCTGGCCTTATTATGGAATTGACGGTATGTTCGGAAATGGTGAAAGTTCTCCGCTAAATGCAGAACGAATTCAAGGATATACTTTGTTGGAATACATTGGCTATGGCTATGAGGGCGAAGAAAGAGACGGAATGGATTTTAAAATTTCTTCTGCTGGTGCATTTGCATTCTTGGACGAACATTTTGTGCTCACTGATGCACAGAAAGCTAGTATGAAGGAAGATTCTCGCTATAATGCTGCAACCGATAAATTCAGTCTTACATGGCCTGGCAGCAACTTGAACCGAGAGATTTGCGGATATACGCATAATGGTGGCAACAATTACACTGTCTATTATGCTGCTAGCAATAATGGTGGAGAAGAATGTAATGTATATTGGAAAGTAGTATTGGAACACAATGCGCCAAACGGCAAACCCAATAGATATATTTCTATTGTACGAATTGCTTCTATCCCCACTGACATCACAAAGTAACAACAAAGAGGAATGGTCCGGGACCATTCCTCTTTTTCATATATATTTCTATTGTGTCTATAAGAATTGTGGCAGATTTTGTAGCAAAAGCAGACAGAAAGCAAAAACCCTTGCAAATCAAGGACTTTTTTCCTGCATTTTTCCGCCTCCAAAACCGTAGGCTCAGGGTTCAAGTCCTTGTGCCCCTGCCAGAAAAACAGCGATAGCATTTGCTATCGCTGTTTTTCTTTTGCAGGCACAGGACTTGAAAGGGCGACGCCGGTGTCTGCACCGGCGCAAAAATTGAGAGCTGGCGAGCAATTTTTAGCCCGTGGGAAAGTCCATTGGCAGATGCCCCGGCCCTATGGGCTGGTGGCATCTGCCAATCTTGCCCCTGCCGGTTTGTTTTGTTGTGTCAGGTAGGTTATCACAAAGATGTTTACAAATCAAAAAATATGATTTATAATATTTATGCCAAACTAACTTAATAAATGTGAAATTGGGCGTATTTTCTTTTTTTGAAACTACGCTGATTTTGCCATACTTAAATTGTAGATTTGATAAAAATGCAAATTCCTTCAATTTGAGTATGGCTACGTCCGTTTCACATTGAGTTAGTTTGGCGACTATCGGAGTTTGCGTTTTTTGTGCGGTTACTTCGGTAGCCGCACTTTTTTATTTTTATAGAAAGAAGGATTATTATGGCAGGTAAAATTATTTTCACAGAAACTAACCTCGGTTGGGGAAGTGGCAAGGTGTACAAAGATGGTCAAGAATTCTGCACCGTTAAGAGCAGGAAACGTCTGGAAATGGATATTGAAAAGGATTGCTATTTAACCGCAAAAATAGGCCCCAATCTCATGTCAAACGAAGTCTTAGTTAAGGCAAACAAAATCACTTATATAACATTTGCGTTCAGCGGAATCAGAACGGTCATCCAGGTTGTTGATGAGCAGGATATTAGCGAAAGTGTATCCGTCGAAGAAAAGTCCGTCTTTGAATTTGATGGTAAAAACGGCGACATTCTAATTGTTTATGAAGATAGAATTGTTCTTAAGCATAAGGGTGTCTTAAACGTCCTTGCAATGGGTGTGCACGGCGATAAAACCATATACTTCACTGATTTAACTGCTGTACAATTTAAGCGAGCCGGATTCACCGTAGGACATCTTCAGTTCTCCCTTTTAGGCGGAAACGAAAGTCGCGGAGGTGTTATTGCGGCTTCAAGTGATGAAAATACGATCACATTTGTTGAAAGCAAAAATTACGAAGCAGAAAAAGCACATAATTACATAAATAATAAAATCCGGGAAACACGGAACGGTTCGCAGAAGAGCACCACTGTAGTACAGCAAACATCCGCTGCCGATGAACTCAAAAAGTTCAAGGAACTGTTGGATAGTGGCGTTATCACCCAAGAGGAGTTTGACGCAAAGAAAAAGCAGTTGCTGGGTCTGTAAAATGATGAAATGGGAAGCCAATCACGGCTTCCCATTTTTATGCTTCCAAAAGGGCTTTATATTTGTATGCGGTGGTGCGGCTGATGTCGCAGACCCTTGCCAATTCGCTGATGTTGAGTTGCCCGTTTTTGTGGGCAGGATAGTGCCGCAGAAAGGCGGCGGGGATGTCCTCTTTGCTCACTTGCGGACGCCCGATCTGCCGCCCCTTTGCTCTCGCATTTTCCATACCTGACCGGACACGGGAGCGGATCATAGCCAATTCCAACTGGCTGAATACGCCCGCCATTTGTAAGAACGCCTCACTCATAGGGTCAGCCTGACCGTTGCGGCAATCAAGGGTGATACTGCCAACAATCACGAGCCGCAGACACTTCTGCCGCACACGCTCAATGATTTCACAAAGTTGTTGTGTGCTTCGTGCCAATCGGGAGACCTCTAACACAATCACCGTATCGCCGGCGGCTGCCTGACCGAACATTGTGGCTTGCTGGCTCTTGATCTTGCTGTCGCCGTGTTCGTATTCAATGAAGATTTCTTCTGCTCCTGCGGTTTTCAGTTCCCGCACCTGACGCTGAATATCCTGACGATTTTCGTTAGTTGAGCAACGGGCATACCCATAATTCATAACATTCTCTCCTTTTGGATGGCGGGGCTGATGCCCCGCCCTTGGTTTATACGCTGATAGTGAAACGGCGGCTTGCGGTCTGCTTAGTGTATTGCTTGGGGTGGCAAAACATGGCGACCCCCTCTGTGAAAATTCCGACCCCCTCTCGGTCTGAAAACGACCCACCTTAACCGGAAAAACGACCCCCGGGGGTCGCAGCATTTCAAAATTAGGGTGCTTACACAGAAAAACAGCGATAGCAAATGCTATCGCTGTTTTTCTTTGCAGACCCAGGACTTGAAAATCATAAATGCAACAGTCCGGTGGACAGTTGCTGACGCCAGTTCGCAAACTGGCGGCTACCTTAATTTTTGCCTTTAGGCG
>JAZOSY010000143.1:0-2269 GCA_045657385.1 Faecousia sp.
AAAAACCATTATCCCAAGGGTTTGCGCCGATAAAAGGCAAGAAAATTTTGCTTTACATAACAAATATCCTATGGTATAATTAAGAAGTTAAATTGAATTATGCAAGGAGTGAATCATCCTTGGCTAAATATGTGATAAACGGCAAAAACCGGCTGGAAGGCGCGGTAACGATCAGCGGCGCGAAGAACGCTGCGGTTGCGATCTTACCTGCAGCCATCTTGGTGGACGGAAAGTGCAGAGTGGAAAACGTGCCGGATATTTCCGATGTGCGGATCCTTCTGGACATTCTGAAGGATATGGGTGCTGTGATCGAAGAGGAAGATGGCGGAACCATCACCTTGGACTGCACCAATATCAACAGCACCAACCCCAACCCGGAATTGGTGCGCCAGATGCGCGCCAGCTACTATCTGATGGGCGCGCTGCTGAGCCGGTTCCACAGAGCGAATGTTGCTCTGCCCGGCGGCTGTAACTTTGCTTCCCGCCCCATCGATCAACATATTAAAGGCTTTATGGCGCTGGGCGCCGATGTAGAAGAAACAGAAGATTATGTAAACCTGAAGCCCGCCACCCGCGGCTTGCGCGGCAGTCGTGTCAGCCTTGATGTGGTCAGCGTGGGCGCAACGGTGAACATCATTATGGCGGCCTGCCTGCTGCCCGGCCAGACCATTATTGAAAACGCAGCCAAAGAACCCCATATCGTTGATTTGGCGAACTTTTTGAACACCATGGGTGCCAACATCTCCGGCGCCGGTACTGACACCGTGAAGATCCGCGGTGTGGAACGGCTCACCGGCGGCACTTACGCCATCATTCCCGACCAGATCGAGGCCGGCACCTACATAGCGGCAGCCTCTGCAGCCGGCGGCGATGTGCTGGTACAGAATGTGATCCCCAAGCATATGGAGTGCATTACTTCCAAGCTGCAGGAAATGGGCGTAGACTTTGAATATTACGATGACGCCATCCGCGTCATTTCCAATGGCAAGCTTCAGCATACCACCGTCAAGACCCGTCCTTATCCCGGCTTCCCCACGGATATGCAGGCGCAGGTTTGCGTGTGTATGAGCATTGCCGAGGGCACCAGCCGCCTGACCGAGAGCGTGTATGAGACCCGTTTCTTCGGTTACTGCACAGAGCTTGCGGCTATGGGTGCGGATATTCTCATCAACGGCAAGACGGCCAGCATCAGCGGCCGGGAGAAGCTGATGGGCACCCGTGTGCGCGCCCACGACTTGCGAGCCGGCGCTGCGCTGGTGATCGCAGGCCTGGTTGCTGAAGGCACAACGGAGATCGAAAATATCCACTTCATCGAGCGTGGCTACGAGCGTATGGTGGAAAAACTCTCCGCCTTGGGCGCAGACATCAAACGAATTGAAGATTAAAAAACCTAGGGCAAAAGCCCTAGGTTTTTTCTTATTCAAACAGGGAAGTGGACAAATATCGGTCGCCGGTGTCCGGCAGGAGCGCAACGATGGTCTTACCCTCATATTCCTTGGCCAGCTCCACAGCCGCGTGAAGGGCCGCGCCGGAGGAGATGCCCACTAAAACACCTTCCGTGCGCCCCAGCAGCCGTGCGGCATCGAAAGCCTGCTGTTGGGTGACCGGGATGATGCGGTCGTAAATTTCGGTGTTCAGCACCTTCGGCACAAAGTTTGCGCCGATGCCCTGCAAGCCGTGAGGGCCGGCCTTGCCGCCGGAAAGCAGGGGAGAGTCCGCAGGCTCTACTGCGACCACCTGCACCTCAGGGTTCTTGCTCTTCAAGAATTCACCCACACCGGTGATGGTGCCGCCGGTTCCCACGCCGGCTACAAAAATGTCCACCTGTCCGTCGGTGTCCGCCCAAATTTCCGGGCCGGTGGTCTTGCGGTGAGCTTCCGCGTTGGCAGGATTGCCGAACTGGTCGGGAATGAAGCTGCCGGGGATCTCCTTGGCCAGCTCTTCCGCTTTGTCGATCGCGCCTTGCATACCCAAGCTGCCGGGGGTCAGCATCAGTTCCGCACCATAGGCCTTCATCAGCATCTGCCGCTCCTTGCTCATAGAGTCGGGCATCACGATGATGGTCCGATAGCCCCGAGTGGCAGCCACGCTGGCTAAGCCGATGCCCGTATTGCCGGAGGTAGGCTCAATGATCACAGAACCGGCCTGCAAAACACCGCGCTTTTCCGCGTCCTCGATCATAGAGAGCGCCACCCGATCTTTTGCTGAGCCTGCCGGGTTGAAGGATTCCATTTTCGCCAGCAGCCGACCCTTCAGACCCAGCGCCTTT
>JAZOSY010000144.1:0-2782 GCA_045657385.1 Faecousia sp.
CGGGAGATTGCTTCCGTTCGGGAAAATGCCCCGGCCAAACTGGGCCGCAGCGGCAGCGACAAGCGCAATCCCGGTGAAATCGGCCTGCACGCGGTGCGTATGGGCAACATCGTGGGCGAACACGAAGTGATTCTGTGCACCCCCACCCAGTCCATCACCCTGAAGCACGAGGCCTATGACAGAGCCCTCTTTGCCGAGGGCGCAATCGTGGCGGCCGGCTTTGTGAAAGACCAAAAAGCAGGCCTTTACGATATGCACGATATGCTGAACGAAAGGTAAATACCTTATGAAAATTGCAATTTACGGATACGGTAATTTGGGTAAGGGCGTGGAGTGCGCCGCTTACCACGCGGAAGACGCCGAACTGGTTGGCGTTTTTACCCGCCGTGACCCGGAAACCGTGAAAACCCTCACCGGCGCGCCGGTCTATAAGGCCGATGACCTTCTTAAATTCAAAGACCAAATCGATGTGGTAATCATCTGCGGCGGCAGCGCAACAGATTTGCCCCAAATGACCCCGGCGCTGGCTAAGGATTTCTGCGTGGTGGACAGCTTTGACACCCATGCGAAAATCCCCGAACATTTTGAAACTGTGGACAAGGCTGCAAAGGCTGCCGGCACAGTTGCGGTGATCTCCGCAGGCTGGGACCCGGGTATGTTCTCCATCAACCGGCTCTATGCTTCTGCGATCCTGCCCAACGGCAGCGACTATACCTTCTGGGGTCGTGGCGTGAGCCAAGGCCACTCCGATGCCATCCGCCGCATTGAAGGCGTTGTGGATGCCCGGCAGTATACTGTGCCTGTGGAGGCGGCGCTGTTAAAGGTGCGCAGCGGCGAAAATCCCACCCTCACCACAAGAGAAAAGCACACAAGAGAGTGCTTCGTGGTGGCAGAGCAGGGCGCTGATTTGGAGCGAATCCGCCAAGAAATCGTGAATATGCCCAACTATTTTGCCGATTATGACACCACCGTCACCTTTGTGACTTTGGAGGAACTGCGAGCAAATCACAACAGCCTGCCCCACGGCGGCCGTGTGATTCGCACCGGCAAAACCGGTTTAAATAACGAAAACACCCACTGCATCGAGTACAGCCTGCAGCTGGATTCCAACCCGGAATTTACCGCAAGCGTACTGCTGGCCTGCGCCCGTGCGGCGGCCAAGCTGAGCAAGCGTGGAGAGTGCGGCTGCAAGACTATGTTTGACATTGCACCGGCTGACCTTTCTCCCTTGAGCCCGGCAGACCTCAGAAAGACAATGCTCTAAAAGCGAGGACAAAATTTTGAGAAACACAGACCGAATTTGTGAAAATATCGGTGTCAATAACGAGGGCGTTCTGCTCTTTGCCGGCCAAAGCGTGAAGGCGCTGGCGGAGCAGTACGGCACACCCCTGTTTTTGATGGACGAGGATCGAATCCGCAACCGGATGCAGACCTATGCAAAGGGTATGCAGGACGCTTTTGGTACATACGGCCATGTGCTGTATGCCTCCAAGGCCGCCTCCTTCAAGCGGATCTACGAGCTGGCAGCCGACGAGGGCATCGGCGTGGATGTGGTGTCTGCCGGCGAGATCGCCACCGCCCGTCGGGCAGGATTCCCTTTGGAAAAGGCCTGTTTCCACTCCAATAACAAGACAGACGAGGACATTCGCTACGCTATGGAATGTGGCGTAGGCGTGTTCGTGGTGGATAACCGGGAAGAACTGTACGCCATCGACGAAATCGCCGGTGAGCGCGGCATCCGGCAGGCAATTTTGCTGCGGATCACCCCGGGCATTGACCCCCACACCTATGCTGCGGTGAACACCGGTATGGTGGACTCCAAGTTCGGCTCTGCCATCGAGACCGGACAGGCCGAGGAGATGACCCGGCTGGCGCTGACATTCCAAAACATCAAGCTGCAGGGCTTCCATTGCCATGTCGGCTCTCAGGTCTTTGACTCCGATGTGTATTTGCAGACCGCAGATATTATGATCGCCTTTATGGCGGATATGCACAAAAAGCTTGGCTTTGTCACCGAAAAGCTGGACTTGGGCGGCGGCTACGGTGTGCGCTACACCGCCGCAGACCCCCAGATCGACATTGCCGAAAATATCCGGCAGGTGGGCAAGGCTGTGAACGCCCTGATCGCCAAGCACGGAATCGAAATGCCCCATATTTATATGGAGCCGGGCCGCAGCATCGTGGCCGATGCCGGTATGACTGTTTATACAATGGGTACGCTCAAGCGCATCCCCGGCTACAAAAACTATGTGTCCGTGGACGGCGGTATGAGCGATAACCCCCGGTACATCCTCTACGGCTCCAAGTATACTCTGGTGCCGGCCACCCAAATGCTGGCAGAGCGGACGATGGAATGTGCGGTTGTGGGCCGCTGCTGCGAAAGCGCCGATGTGATCCAGCAAAATGTGATGATGCCGGACTCCTTAAAACGGGGCGATCTGATCGCGTGCCTCACCACCGGCGCTTACAACTACTCGATGTCCTCCAACTACAACCGGATCCCCAGACCCCCTGTGGTGATGCTCTGTAACGGCGCGTCCTATGTGGCTGTCAAACGGGAGACTCTGGACGATATTACAAGATTGGACGTATAAAATATCTCCCCGGCGCGCCCGGGGAGAAAATTTTTAGATAACCTATTGACAACCGGCGCAACCTGTGATAAGATTGCGTCTACAAATTGAAAAATTTGTATCCCATAGAAGTTTATTTTGCGAATGGTAGTGATTTCCTTAGGGGAATTGCGCCCAAACGCAGGATAGGCTTTTTTTGTTGCCTTCCT
>JAZOSY010000145.1:0-3449 GCA_045657385.1 Faecousia sp.
ATTGCTCCACCATCATCACCATCACTGCTGTGAATGCTTTGAACGCCCTGTCCCCCATCCGTGCCATGACCGCATCTACCTATCAGGCAGTATCCGGTGCCGGTGCAGAGGGTCCCGTGGAGCTGATGAACGAGGTGGAGGCTCTGTACAAGGGCGAGACCTACGAGCCCAAGGTCTTCTCTCACCAGATCGCTTACAACCTGATCCCCCAGATCGGCGGTGAAGCATATGAGGGCTACACCAGCGAAGAAATGAAGATGCAGAATGAAGGCCGCAAGATCATGCACCTGCCCGACCTGAAAGTCTCCTGCACCTGCGTCCGCGTGCCCGTTGTCCGCAGCCACTCCATTTCCGTGTCCTGCCACTTTGATGTGCCTGTCACCGTGGAGCAGGTCCGCGAGGCAATTGCCAAGGCTCCCGGTTGTAAACTGGTGGACGATCTGGCCAATAAGCAGTACCCCATGCCTTTGGAAACCAGCGGCCAGGACATCGTATATGTGGGCCGTATCCGTCCCGACCTGACCGACGATAACGGCATCTGCCTGTGGTGCTGCGGTGACCAGGTCCGTAAGGGCGCTGCCACCAACGCAATCCAAATTGCAGAACTGCTCATTAAATAAATAAGAAAAAAGAACCGACCTGCCAAAGCAGGTCGGTTTTCTTTATACCTTTAATAACATTTTCGCAAACACAAAGTATACCAATAGGGACAGCGCGTCCACAATGGTGGTAATAAACGGGCTTGCCATTACCGCCGGGTCCAGTTTTACCACTTTGGCAACCATGGGCAGAACCGCGCCCACGATTTTTGCCGCTATGACCGTAACAAGCAGCGCCAGGCACACCACCGCGTCTACCAGGAAGGTAATTTCCATATTGCCCATGAGCATTCTGTCCACCAGCCAGATTTTGGCAAAGCAGGCGATGCTAAGCGCAATGCCGCACAGCACGGAGGTGCGGATTTCCTTCCAAAGCACCTTGGGCAGATCGGCAAATTTCAGCTCGTCCAGGCTCAAGGCGCGAATAATGGTAACGGACGACTGCGAGCCGGAGTTACCGCCCGTACCCATCAGCATGGGGATAAAAGCCGTCAACGCCACTTGCGCCGCCAGCGCATCTTCAAAGGAGGTAATAATCAGGCCGGTAAAGGTAGCCGACAGCATCAGCAGCATCAGCCAAGGGATGCGGTTTTTAAAAAGCTCCCAAATGCTGCTCTTGAGGTAGGTCTTTTCTGACGGCAACATACCGCCCATCAGTTCCATATCCTCCGTGGCCTCTTCTTCGATAACGTCCATGGCGTCATCGAATGTTACGATGCCAACCATTCGATTCTCTTTGTCCACCACAGGCAGCGCCAGGAAATTGTACTTGCCGAACATATGGGCCACTTCTTCCTGGTCGGTATGGGTGGTGACGGATATTAAGTTGGTTAACATAATATCCTCAATCAATGTTTCGTCATCTTCTGCCAGCAGAAGATCTTTCACCGTAATAATGCCCAGCAATTTTCTGTCTTTGGTCACATAGCAGGTGTAGATGGTCTCTTTGTCCACACCCTGCCGGCGAATTCGCAGAATGCTCTCCTCCACGGTCATATTTGGCCGCAGGGATACATATTCGGTGGTCATCAGAGAACCGGCGGAGTTTTCCGGATACTGCAATATCTGATTGATGGATCGGCGCATCTCCGGGTCTGCCTGACGCAGGATTCGCCGCACCACATTGGCCGGCATCTCCTCAACCAGGTCAGCCGCATCGTCCACATACAGCTCGTCCAGCACTTCCTTCAGTTCGTTATCCGAAAAGCCCTGAATGAGCAGCTCCTGATCCTCTGTTTCCATTTCCACAAAGGTCTCTGCCGCCAGCTCCTTCGGCAGCAGGCGGAAAATTACGGAGATCTTGTTCTCCCGTAAGCCGGAGAGCATAGCCGCAATATCCGCAGGATTCATCGTTACCAGAATATCCCGCAGCGTTGCGTATTTTTTCTCCTCCAGCATTTTTACAAGTGCTTTTTCAACGATTTCAAACCGTTCTGTCATTGGTGTTCCTTCCTTTCCTTGATCTTACGAAGCAACACCCGCACCAAAAATCAGCAGAGTCCACCCACGGACTTCTGCCTACTTCGGCCGGGTATACTGCCACTACTACCAGAATCCATGGTGTGTTCTCCTTTCGCGCAAAGATACCGTTATTTTATACCTTAAGACCTGTGTTTGTCAAGGCCAATGCTTTCTGCATTTTTTGTTGCAAAATAGCCGGCCTGTGGTATACTAACCTTACAAAGGAAGTGACAAATTATGCTTAACTTTTCCGCACTAAAACCGGAGGACAAGCCCTTATATGACGCCTTTTTGCTCAACTGCGGCGAAAAAGGTTGCGAATACAGTTTTTCGAATCTTTTTTTGTGGGGGCGGCAAAAAGCCACATTCCACGAGGGGAATCTGGCCTTTTTCTGCCAGTTTAACCGCAGAAGCGTCTATCTATTCCCCTTAGGGAAAAACATCAAACCCACCCTGGACGCCATCATTTCCGACGCCAAAAAGCGGGGCATTCCCTGTCGGCTCACCAGCCTGTCGGCATCCGACCAAGAGAAATTGGAAGCCTGGTATCCGGGGCAGTTTTATTTCCAGCCGGACAGGGACAGTTTCGACTACATCTATTCCATCGAGGCTCTGGCGGAACTAAAGGGCAAAAAACTCCAGCGCAAGCGCAATCACTGCAACCGCTTCTACCTGCTGCACCCCCACCATACCACTGCACCCATTACCGACGAAAACACCCCCCAGGTGCTTTCCTTCATCGAGCAATGGTATGCCCAAAGAAAAGCGGCAGACCCCACCGCCAGTTTCCACCTGGAGCAGACCGCCATCACGAAAGCCCTTCGGTATCGGAAAGAACTGGGTATGGAAGGCCTTCTGCTGATGGAAAAAGGCAATATTCTTGCCATGACCCTTGGCTCTATGCTCTCAAGCGACACCTTTGATGTGCAGTTTGAAAAAGCCGCCGAAGGGCATGACGGCGCGTACGCAGTCATCAATCGGGAATTTGCCCGCCACCTCCACGAAAAACACCCCAACTTAAAATGGCTGAACCGGGAAGACGATTTGGGCCTTGACGGTCTGCGTCAAGCCAAACTCTCCTACTATCCGGACCATATGATTGAAAAAAGTTGGGCCTGCTTAAAGGAAGACGGCTATGAATGTTGATATATCCCATTTGCGTGATTTGTGGCAGGAAGCCTTTGGAGATCCGATTGAGGCGCTGGACGCATTCTTTTCCGTGGGTTTTTCCCCGGACCGATACAACTGCATTTTGGAAGACGGTATTCCGGTCAGCGCCCTTTACTGGTTCGATTGCAGCCTGAACGGCCACAAATTTGCCTATCTGTATGCCATCGCAACCGCAAAAGCCCACCGGGGAAAAGGCCACTTCCGCCGCTTAATGGAAGA
>JAZOSY010000146.1:0-7168 GCA_045657385.1 Faecousia sp.
GTGAACACGAACTGGTCTACGAAGCAGAGCATATCGCCCAATGCTTCCAAAAGGGCGCGCTGACAAGTCCCGTGGTGACGGAGGAGCTGTCTGTGGCTGGTATTGCCGCGCTTCAAAAAGTATCATCAAACTGGTAAAAAAGCAGGTGCATCAAGCACCTGCTTTTGCTTTTATTTGCCATTTGCCAGCCGGACGATGTCACCCACACCGTCCAGAACCATGGTAGGACGGTAAGCGTAGGTCTCCAGCGTCTGCCGGGTAGACACGCCGGACAGCACCAGAACCGTGGACATACCGGTCTCCAGACCGGAGACGATGTCGGTGTCCATTCTGTCGCCGATCATTACCGCTTCGGCGGAGTGGCAGCCCAGCATTTTTAAGCCTGTACGCATCATTAAGGGGTTAGGCTTGCCGCAGAAATAGGCCTGCGCGCCGGTAGCCATTTCAATGGGGGAAACCAATGCCCGGCAGGCCGGCGCGATGCCGTGTTCAATGTTGCCGGACACATCGGAGTTTGCGCCGATGAGCTTGGCGCCGCCCAGCACCAGGTTGGTTGCCTTTGTGATGGTGTCTAAGGTGTAGGTTCTGCCTTCGCCCACGACCACATAGTCGGGATTCACATCGTTCATAGTACAGCCGGCTTCGTACAGAGCATTCAGCAGGCCAGCCTCGCCGATGGCGTACACAGAGCAGCCGGGGCTTTGCTCCTTCAAAAATGCGGCGGTTGCCAGGGCGCTGGTGTAAAAATGATGCTCCGGCACATCCAAGCCCAAACGAGCCAGCTTCAGCTTCAGCTCGCAGGGGGTGTAGCCGCTGTTGTTGGTGAGGAATAAGTATTCCTTCTTTTCTTTATTGAGCCATTCAATGAACTCGGCAACACCGGGCAGCACAATGCTTCCGTGGTAGATGACACCGTCCATATCGCAAATAAAGCCTTTGATCTTGTTAAAATCCAATTCTGCCATAAAGATCTCCTAACAATAGAATTCTACTTCAATTTAATATAATAACCCATTAATTGTCAAGTAAAACCTTTGTGAACAAATACCCGGTGTTGTAAAATGAGGCAAATTATGGTATGCTAACCGTAAGAAAGAAGGTGGAGAAATGAAACGAAAATTTTTGGCGGCGGCACAGGCGGTGTTGTTAGCCCTGGTGATTCTGGCGGGCTCAATTGCTGTGCCTGTTTTGTGCCGTCCGTTTTATTATCTGCATATTGAACCGTTGAAGCTGCAGAGTGCAGCGAATCTGACGACCGACCAAATAAAAACCGCATATAATGAGATGATGGATTTCTGCGTGGGCCTGACCGATGAATTTTCCACAGGTGAACTCAGCTGGTCCGAGGAGGGCAGAGCCCATTTTGCAGACGTCCGAAAATTATTTCTGCTGGACCTGTGGGCGCTGGTTGTTTCCGCAGTGTTGCTGGTTGCAGTCATTATCTTAAGACGGAAGGAAAGAACGCGACTTGCCGGCCAAACGCCCGGATTTTGGGCGGCGATGGGATTGGGCGTATGCTTTGTGACAGTCGGTGGCTTGGCAGCGCTGGATTTTGACAAAGCATTTGTTGTTTTCCATAAGATTTTCTTCCCCGGAAAAGACAACTGGCTGTTTAATCCGACGAAAGACCAAATCATTCGGGTTTTACCGGCAGAATTTTTCCGAAACTGCGCAATTCTGATTTTGGGATTAATACTCGTCAGTTGCGGTGTGCTGGTAATCCACAGTATTCTTAGCAACAAAAAGAAATAAAAGAAGCACCCGTTGTTTCCAACGAGTGCTTTTTGCATATATTAGTAGTTGGTCGGATGGACCTGGAAGTAAGCCTGAGGATGGTTGCAGACGGGGCAGACCTGAGGAGCGGCAGTGCCGGCAACCAGGTGACCGCAGTTGCGGCATTCCCACATAACGATGCCGGCCTTCTCGAAAACGGTCTTGGTCTCCACATTGTTCAGCAGGGCGCGATAGCGCTCCTCGTGGGACTTTTCAATGGCAGCTACGCCACGGAACTGAGCAGCCAAAGCGGTGAAGCCCTCTTCCTCAGCCTCGCGAGCCATACGGTCGTACATATCGGTCCACTCAAAATGCTCACCCTGAGCGGCTTCCAGCAGGTTTTCGGGGGTGTTGCCCAGCTCGCCCAGAGCCTTGAACCACAACTTAGCGTGCTCTTTTTCATTCTCTGCAGTCTGCAGGAACAGAGCAGCGATCTGCTCATAGCCGGCCTTCTTGGCTACGCTTGCGAAATAGGTGTACTTGTTACGAGCCTGAGATTCGCCAGCGAAGGCTTCCCATAGGTTCTGCTCGGTCTTGGTGCCGGCATAAGGATTATTTTTAGCCATAATAATGTCCTCCGTTTGTAAATTTTATGGTGTAAATACAAGTATTTCAATAATTAGTATAACATAACCCTTAGAAATGTCAAAGATTAAATTGATTTTTTGCCGAATATGTGGTATACTGTGATGCGTGTAGCAAAAACAATTTTAAATTTATCATTTTCGATTATGGAAGGAGAAAACACCTTGATTTCTGAGATGTATGACCTGTCCCACACCTTGGCAGCCGATTATTTGAAGGGTTTTACCTACCCTTGGGAGGCGCTGAAGGGCATTAAGGATATGATTTTGGAACTGGGAAAGACCCTGGGTGAGGACTACACGGAAGTGTCTGCCAATGTTTGGGTGCATAAGACCGCAACGGTGGCTCCTACTGCGTTTTTGGGCGCGCCCTGCATCATCGGCGCCGGCACGGAAGTGCGCCACTGTGCCTTCGTCCGTGGCTCTGCGCTGGTGGGCGAGAACTGCGTGGTGGGCAACTCTGTGGAGCTGAAGAATGTGATTCTGTTCGACAATGTGCAGACCCCCCATTACAACTATGTGGGCGATAGCATTCTGGGCTACAAGTCCCATATGGGTGCCGGCTCTATCACCTCTAACGTTAAGTCCGACAAAACGCTGGTGGTCATTCACGGAGAAACACCCATCGAAACCAATCAGAAGAAGGTCGGTGCAATGCTGGGTGACTTCGTGGAGGTTGGATGTAACAGCGTGCTGAATCCTGGTACGGTCATCGGCAGAAACGCCAGCGTGTACCCCCTGAGCTGTGTCCGTGGCGTTGTGCCTGCAAACAGTATTTATAAAAATTGTGGCGAAGTGGTCGCTAAGAAGGAGAAATAAATTATGGGTAAATATTTTGGTACAGACGGCTTTCGTGGCGAGGCCAATATGGATTTGACTGCTGACCACGCGTTTAAGGTTGGCCGTTTTCTGGGCTGGTACTACAACCAGCTGAAGCGCCAGGCAGGCAGTGAGGAGCAGGCTCGTGTTGTCATCGGCAAGGACACTCGCCGCTCCAGTTATATGTTTGAGTTTTCTCTGGTAGCAGGTCTCACCGCCTCCGGCGCTGATGCCTATATCCTCCATGTTACTACTACACCTTCCGTTGCATATATTACACGGATGGATGCATTTGATTGTGGCATTATGATTTCCGCCAGCCACAACCCCTACTATGATAACGGAATCAAACTGCTCAACACCCACGGTGAGAAGATGGAAGAGGAAACCATCGCGTTGGTGGAAGACTACCTGGACGGCAAGCTGGAGCTGTTTGGCAAAAAATGGAAGGAACTGCCTTATGCCCTGCGTGAGAATGTAGGTCGCACTGTGGACTATGAAGAAGGCCGCAACCGCTATGTGGGCTACCTGATTTCTCTGGGTATGTTCTCCTTCAAAGGCGTGAAAATCGGTCTTGACTGCGCCAACGGCGCCTCTTGGAATATTGCCAAGGCGGTGTTCGATGCATTGGGTGCAAAGACTTATGTCATCAATGCAGATCCCGACGGCACCAACATCAACCGGGATGCCGGCTCCACCCACATTGAGGGTCTGCAGAAATTTGTTGTGGAAAATGGTTTGGACGTAGGTTTTGCTTATGACGGCGATGCAGACCGCTGTCTGTGCGTGGATGAAAAGGGTCAGGTTGTCAACGGCGACCATATCCTGTATATTCTTGGCCAGTATATGCGCGAGCGTGGCTCCTTGGATAATAACACAGTTGTCACCACGATTATGTCCAACTTTGGCCTGTACAGAGCTTTTGACGAAAAGGGCATCGGCTATGCCAAGACCGCTGTAGGCGATAAGTATGTGTACGAGTATATGGTCAATAACGGCTGCCGTCTGGGCGGTGAACAGTCTGGCCATATCATCATCTCCAAGTATGCCACCACCGGCGACGGCATTTTGACCAGCCTGAAGATGATGGAAGTGATGATGGCCAAGAAGAAGAAAATGAGCCAGCTGACCGAAGGCTTGACCATCTATCCCCAGGTGATGAAGAACGTACGCGTGAAGTCCAAACCTGACGCACAAAACGATCCTGCTGTGCAGGAAGCAGTCAAGGCCATCACCGAGCGTTTGGGCGATACCGGCCGTATTTTGGTTCGGGAATCCGGCACAGAGCCTGTGATTCGTGTTATGGTGGAAGCACCTGATAAGCGGATTTGTCAGGAGTGTGTGGAGCAGGTTGTGGACGTAATTTGCGCCCGTGGCCACGCAAGAGTATAAAAAATCATATAAAAAAAGGGCAAACTTTAAAGTTTGCCCTTTTTTGTTGTTACTTTTTGTTGACAATTGTAACTTTTTGTAATAAAATTATCATTGTATCTTTGTCTGCAAAATTAGTTTAACAATATTAATGAGGTTTTGTGAAATGAGACGTTTTCTAGCCACATTGTTATCTATATTGTTGGTTTTCCAGATGGCTATATTTTTTACGGTGGCGGCAGACCCCGAGCCACAAAAGTACTATGCCGGTATGGGAGACTACACGGTTACTTTGCAAGCGGACCCTGTCACCGGTGTCACGCCTTCTGAGTTCGGAACCGCAGCCGCCAACGGCAAGGTTTGGACTGACAAGAGTGTAACGGTGAATCAGGACCATTTTGAGGTAACCCTTTCCGCGTTGGCCCAGGAGTACATTTCTGAGGATAAGGGCAACACAACATCTTCTATGGCAGCGGATGTGGTTATGATCTTGGACTTCTCGGCCTCTATGCAAAATAACTCCATCAGGCTGAACAACGAGTCAATGACCCGCACCAAGGCAATGGTCAAAGCGGTCAATGAAGCGCTGGAAATCATTATGGTGGCCAATGAAAACAACCGTGTTTTGATTTATACTTATCAGAGTAACGATTCCGGACGCAGTCCTGTTGTCAACGAGCTGTTGCCGTTGGGTCACTATACCAACACCTCGTGGAACAACGAAGAGGTGTTCAGTAACAATAGTGGCAAATATTTTAATTACACAAGCAGATTCAGTTCCGATGCAATGCAATCTTCTTCCAATCTGAAGAAGGATGATGTGGCATTTGCGCAAACATCCGTTTCTACAAATAATGGCACCTGTACCCAGCACGGCATTCTAAGTGGCGTGCAGGCTCTGGTGAACGCCATTGAACAGGAAGAAAAAACCGTAGACCGCAAGCCCTATATTATGCTCTTTACCGACGGTGCACCGGGTAATGCCACCAAGCAGTGGTACAACCCCTCGTCGTCCAGTTGTGACTTTAGCCATGAAAATTCCGGCAGTACAACCATTTCTGCCCTGTCAATTTTGTCCGCAGCCTATATGAAAAATGCTTTGGATACGGCTTACCGCACCTATAACGGCAAGAATGTAGGCATAGAATGGTTCAATATTGGTCTGGGCGTTGGAGATAGCGAATTGGGAACCTTCTTCCTCCAGCCTGCAACGTTGGCCACAGGTACGTCCGGTAATGCAACGGGTATGCGGTCTGAAATTGCCGCTTACACCTCCGGCGATTATGCCGCTTATGCAGATTACGCCAATCAGTATGCCTATACGGTAGATGCATATATTGTTGACAGCGGTGACGATCTGGAAGCAGCCTTTACAGAATTGGCCGGCCGAATCGAAGAAGAAACCAAGACCATTACTTCTCCCATCGTCAGCGTTGAGGGTGCAGTTTCCGACTTGACCTTTACAGATGTGATTGGCACAGGAATGCGTGTCAATAATATTTACCTGCATATTGATGATGATACGAAAATCTTTGGTATTTTAAACGGAAACACCTACACATTTAATGGTTACGATATAACGGCCACCGTTGCTACCGATGCCTATAGCCGACAGGTGCTGCAGTGGAACATCCCAGCCAATGAGTTGGCTATCTTCGCCTTTGCTGACCGTGCTAACCCTACCAACGGAAACTACACGGCTGCCGATCCCATTCGTCTGACATACGATGTCCGAGTCACAAATCCGGACGAATATATGGGTGCAACCCTGTATGCCAGTGCATCTACGATTGCAGAGTACAGCATTCCTGGCGACAACACATATTATTATGACGAAAACGGTGCGTTGAAAGCCGATTTGTTTACAGCTCAGCTCAAGAGTCAAAACATTACGGAAACATCAAGCTATGTTGCAACCTATGATGTTGCGCAGCGACAAACTGCTGTGGCAGTTTCGGTGAATTTGGGCAACAACGGTAAGATTACGCCTGCCCTTCTTTTGAACAAAACTGCTGAGGAAGCCAGAGTGGAAGTCGGTTCTACTGTTGGATTTACATTGGTTGTCACCAATAAGGGACAAACAGACCTTTCCAACATTACCGTTACAGACACGCTTCCGGAGGGAATGACTTATCAGGTGGGCACGGTTCAAAATGCCACAGTGTCTGTGTCCAGTAGCGTTCTCACATTTACAATTCCGTTCGTTGCCGCAGGACAGAGCGTCTCGGTGACCTACGATGCGATTGTTTCTCCCGATGCGAACACAGGGGACACCTTCACAAATACAGCCTCCGTTACACGCGTCAATCAAGTGGATGTGTATAGCCCGGCAGAAACCTCTACCACCGTCACTGTTTATCATACCTATCAGGTGTGCTATGAATGGACAGGTGATATTCCTACCGGCCTGATTCCACCTGTGGACAGCAACCGATATACCACCGGCGCATATTATCCTATCGATACCAGCTATACATCCCAGACCAAACTGGAAAATAAGGACTTGTACGGCAATGTGACCGAACGGTGGACCTTCTCCGGCTGGACAGACCCCAACAGTGGTCTGATGGGTGAAGCAGACGTTACGGTGCGTGGCGTTTGGAACTATGAAACCTTTACCT
>JAZOSY010000147.1:0-2450 GCA_045657385.1 Faecousia sp.
TGCATTCCCCAATACTGCAGATAATCCCTCGATAATACACAAAGTATTGTCTTCGTGATTATCTTTTTCTTGGAAAATGCAGAGGGCTGAAAACTGCAAGGCATCTATCAGCAAGTAATTTTTGAATGATTTTTGGTGCAGATGACGCCGCCTTGCTAACGCAAGGCAAGGAAGATAAGGCAAAAAGCAGGAAAAAGGACTGCTGATAGGCTATTTCGGTTCGAAGCCTGTCAGCCTACGAATCACTGCGCTTTTCGCGTGGGCGGTCAGGCCCTCCTGGGTTGCAAAATAGGCTACATCTTCTGCCACATTTGCCAGCGCTTCTGCCGTGTAATATGTGTATTGCGTCTTCTTGATAAAATCGTCCACAGACAAGGGGCTGGAGAACCGGGCCGTGCCACTGGTGGGCAGGGTGTGGTTCGGGCCTGCAAAATAGTCGCCCAATGCCTCGGGGCAATTTCTGCCCATAAAGACAGAACCTGCGTGACGGATACGATCCAGATAATCAAAGGGATTATCCACCAGCAGCTCCAAATGCTCGGGGGCGATCTCGTTGGCGGTATCGATAGCCTGATCCAAGGAATCCACCACGATGATCTTGCCGTTGTTATCGATGGAGGCTCTGGCGATTTCCGAACGGGACAGCATAGGAATCTGCTGCTCCAGCTCTGCCTGCACAGCAAGAGCCAAGTCCATAGAATCTGTGACCAGTACAGCGCTTGCCAATTTATCGTGCTCAGCCTGAGACAGTAAATCGGCTGCTGCGTGACGGGGGTTGGTTGCACCGTCCGCTACGATCATAATCTCGCTGGGGCCGGCGATCATATCGATGGAAACTGCGCCAAACACCTGCTTTTTTGCCTCAGCCACAAACGCATTGCCGGGGCCCACGATCTTATCTACCTTAGGCACGCTTTCTGTGCCGTAGGCCAACGCGGCAATGGCTTGCGCGCCGCCCAGTTTGTAGATCTTATCGATACCTGCAATGCTGGCTGCTGCCAAAATAACAGGGTTGATTTTGCCGTCAGCAGAGGGCGGTGTCACCATGACCACTTCCCGACAGCCGGCGATCTTGGCAGGAATGGAGTCCATCAGCACCGTAGAAGGATACGCTGCTGTGCCGCCCGGGACATACAAACCGGCGCGGTCTACAGGGATGATTTTTTGACCCACAACGATGCCGTTTTTGTCGTTGATAATGAAACTGTTTCGCACCTGACGACAGTGAAAATCTCGGATATTCTCTGCCGCCCGGCGCAGTATGTCCAAAAAGCGAGGCTCTACAAGACTTACCGCTTCGTCGATTTCTTCCTGCGTTACCAGCAGGCTGGTGAGCTTAGCCTTGTCAAATTTTTCGCAATACTCGTATAGAGCCTTGTCGCCGTTTTTGCGGACATTGGCAATAATATCGGCCACAATCTGCTCTACATTTACTGTATTTTCCACTCTGGCGAAGATCTCGTCGTTGCTCACTTCGCCAAACTTCAGTATCTTAATCATTGGGATTCCTCCATAAGTGCGGAAATCTGCTGCATAAGCTGCTGAATCTTATCACTCTTAAATTGGTAGCTGACCTTGTTAGAGATCAGTCGGGCGCTGATGGGAACGATGGTCTCGATAACCTCCAGATCGTTCTCCTTCAGGGTGGTGCCGGTCTCCACAATATCCACGATTACATCGGAAAGTCCCAAAATGGGCGCGATTTCGATAGAACCGTTCAAGTGGATGATGTCAATATCCCGACCCTTGGACAAATAGTACTGCTGGGCAATGCCGGAGAATTTGGTGGCAACGCGCAGGGTGCGATCGGTGTTATCCCGGAAGCCCTTCTTTGCGGCTACGGCCATACGGCATTTTCCAATATCCAGATCCAGAAGCTCGTAGACATCCGGCTTATACTCCAGCAGAATATCCTTGCCGGCTACGCCGATATCCGCAGCGCCGCGCTCTACATAGATTGCCACATCGGAGGGCTTTACCCAGAAGTAGCGGACGCCCACTTCCTCGTTTTCAAAAATCAGCTTGCGGCTGTTTTCTTTGATGGAGGGACAAGGGAATCCGGCCTTCTCAAAAATGGCATAGACCTTTTCACCCAGTCTACCCTTGGGCAGTGCGATGTTCAGGGTCTTTTCGCAGGGCACAGAGGTTTCCTCCACCATATCCAGCATATCCAGATATACGGCAAAACCGATGGCGCTGCTGCTGCGGCTCATTTTCTTCATCAGTTTATCGTACTGGCCGCCGGACAACACGGCGCTGGGAACGCCTTCCACAAAGCCTTTGAAAACAATGCCATTGTAGTAATTGATATCGCTGACCACGGAGAAGTCCACCTGAAGCATATCCCGGATTTCTTTTTCTTCTACCGCGCCGACCATCTGAGCCAAGGCTTCCAGCGAGGATACATCACACAAACCTTTCAGGTCAGCAATCAAACCAGGAAGAACCTC
>JAZOSY010000148.1:0-4981 GCA_045657385.1 Faecousia sp.
CAATTTGCTTTGTCTTGCGGATGAAGTTGGGCACGAGCCGGAACACCATCACCAGAAGCAGAGAGATCGCCGGGATCAGATTGCCGAAAAGGCAGGTGAATTTATCCGAGGTCAGCACCCGATTGTAGCAGCCGAACCACAGGATCACCGCCACAAACATACCGGCCAGCGCGCCGCCATAAAGGAGCGCCTCGGCGGTGTAGAGTCTGCCGAACAAATAAAAAAGCGGCGTTTCGCCCAAGGTGTTAAAAAGCGGATTCATCGCCGTAAGCACCACAAACAGCGGCAGCAGCCAAAGTATGGTTTTAATGCCTTTTCTGCCGCTGAGCAGCAGATAATAGACCGCGCCTGATGCCGCACCCACCAGCAGATACGCCGGGTGCTGAATCACCACGGAAAGGCCTATGGCGCCGACGAAAAACAGAAAGTTCACCGCCGGGTGGCATTTGGAAAAAGCATCGTTCATAATTTCATCCAATCTCAGGGCTCATTTGCCCCTAGTATTCCCAAAATAAAAAACTGCGGCAGTGTAAATACTGCCCCAGCCGTTTTTCTGCGTAACAAAGAAAGCCCCTTCACCCGTCGCACGCAGGCAAAGAAGTATCCGTCCAATTCCGTAGGTCTTCTGGCTTGTGTCTCAAACGATAAGATGCCTGCCTTCTCAAGATCTCTCTCAATGACTGACTTCCGTCAACGGCAAATTATCTCGACACTTACAGCGCCGGCAGCGCGGGGATTTGCACCCCGTTGTCTTGTTAAGCCCCGTGTTCGACCTGCGACACACGAAGCCACGGAAAGGTTTTTCAATTCTCCCCTATTATAGCCTACCTTCCGGCAAAATGCAATACGCAAAATTGCTTGCTTTTTGACCCGGGGCAATGTACAATTTATGATAGAATCACAAAACGGACATACTATCCCGACAGGAGGATATCTATGGAACACATTTATGATGTTATTATCATCGGCGGTGGCCCCGGCGGTTATTCCGCTGCGCTTTATGCTACCCGGGCCGGCCTTGACACGGTGGTTTTGGAGAAAATGGCCGCCGGCGGCCAGATGAATCTGACCGATCAGATCGACAACTACCCCGGCTTTGACGAGGGTATCGCCGGCTATGAGCTGGGCGCAAAAATGCGCTCCGGCGCAGAGCGCTTCGGCGCAAAAACCAAGAGCGCCGTGGTGACCTCTGTGGATCTGAAGGCCACCCCCAAGCGCATTGACACCAGCGCAGGCGTCTTTTACGGCAAGACCGTCATCCTCGCCACCGGTGCTGACCACAAGCCCTTGGGCGTAGAGAAAGAAGCGGATTTTGTAGGTCGGGGCGTGGGCTACTGCGCCACCTGCGACGGTATGTTCTTCCGCAACAAGACAGTCGGTGTGGTAGGCGGCGGCAACACCGCCGCAGGCGACGCGCTTTACCTGTCCCGGATCTGCCAAAAGGTGTACCTGATCCACCGCAGAGATACCTTGCGTGCCACCAAGCTTTACCAATCCCAGCTGGAAAACACCTCCAATGTGGAGCTGTGCTACAACGCAACCGTCAAGACCCTTTTGGGTGAGGAACGGATCTCCGGCGTGGAGCTGACAGATGTGAACACCAAGGCAGTTTCCACCCTCGCGTTGGACGGTCTGTTCATCAGCGTTGGTCAAAATCCGGCCACAGAGCTGTTCCGGGGTCAGGTGGACTTGGACGCAAACGGCTATATCGTTGCCGACGAGACCACCTGCACCAGCATTCCCGGCGTGTTCGCCGTGGGCGATGTGCGTACCAAGGCTCTGCGGCAGGTCATCACCGCCGCTGCCGACGGCGCTGTTGCCGCCCATTTTGCGGAGAATTATCTGACAAACGCAACCGTTTAATGAGGTGAAATGATGAAAAGAATCGTATTTTGGGGCGACTCCATTACCGATTGCGGCAGAAACCGCAACGACCTGTACAACCTGGGTGAGGGCTACGCCAATCTGATAAGGGCCGACCTGGGATATCGCTGCCCCGGTGAGTATGAATTTATGAACCACGGCATCGGCGGCAACCGGATCGTAGATCTTTACGCCCGGATCAAGGCCGGCTTCCTCAACTGGACACCGGATTACGCCAGCATTTTGATCGGTGTCAATGACACCTGGCACGAGATCGCCTACAAAAACGGCATCGCCACCGCCAAATTCGAGAAACTCTACGAAATGATGCTGGACGAGATCCTGGAGGCTCTGCCGGATATCAAGCTGATGCTCATCGCCCCCTTCGTGCTGGAAGGCTACAATACCTGCAACACCGAAGAGATCCCCGACCGTCTGGAGCGGTTCCGGGTGGACGTGGCCGAAAAGGCGGCAGTTACCAAAAAGATGGCCGAAAAATACAACCTGCCCCTGATCGAATTGCAACCGGCCTTCGACGCAGCGCTGGAAAGAGCCCCGGCAGAATACTGGGCCTATGACGGCGTACATCCCACAGTCTGCGGCCACGAGATCATCAAGCGTCTGTGGCTGGAAACCTTTGAGAAAATGAAGTAAACAAGAGGAAACGCTATGAGTTACTGCACCAAGATCCGCCTTGGAAACGGCGAGCGACTGGATCTATTCACCCCCTCCGTGTTCCGGCTGAGAATGCCCAAGTTACATACGGAAGAGATCCCCGAAATTTACGACATTCCCTTTGCAGTAGGTCACACCGAGGACTGGGCGGACGTGCCCTACACCCTGCAGGAAGAGGGCTCTTTTTACACCGTTTTGACCGACGAGATCGCCATTTACGTCCGCAAAACCGCCCACGACCATATGACCAAAATTCTGGTCAAGGACTTGGACGGCAACTCCCTTTACCCCTCCGGCGAAGATCGTTACGGTATGTTCCAAGGCGGCTGCATTGTGTTCGACAGCGCCTCGTTCTTCTTTGAGCCCACCCGTTGCGACCGGGTCAGCAAGTGGTTCTACAACCGCGACACCGGCCTTTATGACATCTTCCTGGAAGATGGGGAGATCTACGATCTGTACTTCATTTACGGCCCGACCTACAAAGAGGGCTATGCCAAATTCAACACCCTTGTAGGCCCGGAACCTATGCTGACGAAAAAAGGCTACGGCTTTTATCAGACCCAGTTTTTGGGCGAAAAGGGCACACAGACCACCGTTATGCGCACGGTGGAAGAATTCCGCAAGCGGGGCATTCCCCTGGACACCTTCATTTTTGACTTAGACTGGGGCGACGGTGTTGTAGACGGCAAAGGCGCCACTTGGGGCGACGGCATCGACTGGGACAAGAACTTCCAGACACCCCTGAGCGTTCCCCAAATGCTTCAGAAACTGGCAGAGCAGCACGTGGAAGTGATGCTCATTCACCACTCCATTCCCAAATACGACCACCGCTGCAACGAAGGTTGGGTGCAGCACGAATACGATGCCGACCTTTGGTGGCAGAAAATGAAAGAAAATGCCCGGTTAGGCGTCGTCGGCACTTGGCAGGACACCCGGCAGACCGACATCACCGACGCAAGGATCTACAAGGGCCTGCAGGACATAATGGGAAACAAGCGCTGCACATTTATGGGCAACTACGAACTGTGGCAGAACTGCTGCTGGACGAAAGCCACCCAGCCTGCCCCCTACGATCAGCGCATCGGCGGCAGACGGACACCCTTCCGCTGGACCGGCGACCACGAGACCGTAGGCTGGGAGGAGCTGAAGTTCCAGATCAAGGGCATCACCAATAACCACGGCGCGCTCAAGGGCGTATCCTACATCACAAACGATGCCAGCGTGGCCAGAGAAACCGACCTTGCGGTCAGAAGTATTCAGTTTTTGTGCTTCACGCCGGTGGTTCGTTCCCACAACTCCAAGCCCTGGCATCCCATCAAGCAGCGCAAGGACATTCTCACCGAAATGATGGCCATTGAGGCTGACAACCGAACGGTTTCTCCCGAATCCTCTGTCGAGCATCTTCTGCAACTGACCCAGCAGAATTTGGACAAGCAGGCAGGCATCACCAACATTCTGAATCTGCGGTATCGGCTGATTCCCTACATCTACTCTTTGGCCCACGAAGCCTACGAAACCGGCCTGCCCTTCACCCGGCCCATGATGGTGGAATTTCCGCAGGACGAACTTTGCAACCAAAACCAATTCCCCTACCAATATATGTTCGGTGAGGCTTTGCTGGTTGCCCCGGTTTACGACAACACCGGCAAGCGGAAAGTCTATCTGCCTGAAGGTTTCCGCTGGTACGATTTCTTCACAGGCGAAGTTTTGGAAGGCGGTCAGGTCGTCACCGCAGACACCACCGACCTGATGAAATTGCCCCTGTTCGTAAAGGAAGGCAGCATCATTCCTTTGCAGGACAAGCGGCAGTGGATGGACCACGGCGAAAAATACGACCATTTGGAACTGCTGTACTACCCCGGCGCAAAAGGAACTTACACCCTCTACGAAGATGACGGCGTGACCCTTGACTACCAAAAGGGCGCGTTTGCCACCACCGAATTTACGGCGGAGGAAACCCCCGACGGCCTGCGTTTCACAGCAGACAAACCCCGGGGCGACCTGTCCGTTCTGCCGGAAAGCCGCAGCATCACCCTGCGTATGGTGGGCGGCAGTTCTTGGGACTTCACCATGTCCCCCGCTGACGGTTTTACCGCTACATTCAAATAACAAAAAACGCGTTGCCTTCTCGGCAACGCGTTTTTATTATTGTATGGATTAGCCCTTACGCAGGATGGCCAGGTTCTGTTGTACCCAGTAATCGTCGGTGTTCTTGGGCAGCGGATATGTTGTACGCATAGCCAGCAGGAAGTGCCAGACCTCGTAGCCGCCACGGGCGATGTCGCTGACCGTGGGCAGGTAAGCATAGCAGCCGTGGGTGTTACACAGGTTCAATGTGTAAGCATAGGGGCTGCCTCTGCGGATACGCAGGCCGACCTCTGCAAATACTTCCCAAGGAGCAGGAACGATGGCAACGGGACCCAAAGTTACAATGCTCTGCTCG
>JAZOSY010000149.1:0-3322 GCA_045657385.1 Faecousia sp.
CTCCAACGCGGTTCGCGAGGTGTTTGTTTCCCTCTATGAGAAGAGTCTCATCTATAAGGGTAGCCGCATTATCAACTGGTGCCCCAACTGTGTGACCGCTCTTTCTGATGCAGAGGTTGAATATGTGGATAAGCCCGGCCACCTGTGGCATATCCGCTATCCCTTAGCTGACGGCTCCGGTGATGTGGTTGTGGCAACCACCCGTCCTGAAACTATGCTGGGCGACACCGGCGTATGCGTCAACCCCAACGATGAGCGTTACACCGCCATTGTTGGCAAGAAGGTTATGCTGCCCTTGGTCAACAAGGAAATTCCCATTGTTGCCGATGACTATGCCGAAATGGAATTCGGCACCGGCTGTGTGAAAATGACTCCGGCCCATGACCCCAACGACTTTGAGGTCGGTCTGCGCCACAATCTGGAGGTTATCCGCGTTCTGGATGACAACGGCGTTGTGAACAGCTATGGCGGTAAATACGAGGGTATGGATCGCTATGAAGCCCGTAAGGTCATTGTTGCGGATTTGGAAGAGCAGGGTTATTTGGTAAAGGTTGAAGACCACGCCCATAACCTGGGTACCTGCTCCCGCTGCCATAATGATGTTGAGCCTATCATCTCTGCCCAGTGGTTTGTAAAGATGAAACCCCTGGCTGAGGAAGCACTCCGTGTCGTCAAAGAAGGGGAGACCAAGTTCGTTCCCGAGCGCTTCACTAAGACATATCTGAACTGGATGGAGAATGTCCGCGACTGGTGTATTTCCCGGCAACTTTGGTGGGGTCATCAGATTCCTGCCTGGACTTGCGCAGAGTGCGGCCATATTACCGTGTCCCGTGATGATGCCTGCAAGTGCGAAAAGTGTGGTAGCACGAATATCGAACGAGACCCCGACGTTTTGGACACTTGGTTCAGCTCCGCCCTGTGGCCCTTTGAAACATTGGGTTGGCCGGAAAAGACCGAAGATCTGGATTACTTCTATCCCACCGATGTGCTGGTTACCGGCTATGACATCATCTTCTTCTGGGTTGCCAGAATGATCTTCTCCGGTTGCGAGCATACCGGTAAGACACCCTTCCACACCGTTTTGATCCACGGCCTTGTCCGTGACGATAAGGGCCGGAAGATGTCCAAATCCCTTGGAAACGGCATTGACCCTCTGGAGATGATCGAAAAGTACGGCTGCGATGCGCTTCGTATGAATATGGTCACCGGCAATGCACCCGGCAACGATATGCGTTTCTATGTGGAGCGCTGTGAGGCAATGCGTAACTTTGCAAACAAGCTTTGGAACGCCAGCCGTTATGTGCTGATGAACCTGAGCGAGGACGCAAAGAATGAATTGCCTTCCTTAGATAAGCTGACTATCGCTGATAAGTGGGTTCTGTCCAAACTGAACACCTTGATTGCCGAAGTTACAGACAACCTCGAGAAGTATGAGTTGGGCATTGCAGTACAAAAGGTATACGACTTCCTGTGGGATACCTACTGCGACTGGTATATCGAACTAACCAAGGCCAGACTTTACAGCGAGGACGCTGATCAGAAGCAGACAGCGCTTCAGGTGCTTGTTTATGTGCTTGATCAGACCCTGCGCCTGCTGCATCCGTTTATGCCCTTTATTACTGAGGAAATTTGGCAGAGCCTGCCCCACGAGGGTGACGCGCTGATCGTTGCCCAGTGGCCGCAATACAGCGAGGAGCTGAAATTTCTACAGGAAGAGGATCTGATGGAATCCGTTATGGAAGCCATTCGCGCCATTCGTAACCGCAGAGCAGAAATGAATGTTCCCCCCTCTAAGAAAGCTGCTCTGTATGTGTTTACCTCCAAACCCAACATCTTCATCGAAGGTGAAGGCTTTATCCAGCGTCTTGCCTATGCCGATGAAGTCTCCGTCCTGGATAAAGAGCCGGAGAATTTGGACGGTATGGTCTGCTGCACCACGAATATTGCCAAGCTGTATATTCCTTTGGGCCAGTTGGTTGATGTAGCCAAGGAACTGGAACGCATTGAGAAGGAATTGGAGAAGGCAGAAAAGAACCTGCAAAGCCTGGAAAGCAAACTGAATAATGAAAACTTCACTTCTCGCGCGCCTGAGGCAGTTGTCGCCGATATTCGCGAAAAGGCTGAGAAAGCAAGAGACTTGATTACCCAGTTGACTGAAAGCAAAATTGCCATGAGTAAACTATAATAAAACATAATTTGGAGGGACGATTATGAACTTAGTAAAGGACTTTTTGGCTGATTTTGACAAAGAATGGATCAAGGAGCACTTGATCAACCTGTACCGTTTGGAGCGGAAGCAAAACTTCCCGTACTACGAGAAGGCCGCACGGTACGCCTACGAACTGATGAAGGCGGAAGGTTTTGAAGCAGAACTTCTGGACTTCCCGGCTGACGGCAAGACCGTTTACCAGGACAAGACCTGCCCCATCGGTTGGGACTGCACGGAAGGTAAATTGTATGTGATTTCCGGCGGTGGCGCATATGACGGTACAAATATTTGTGATTATGAGAAAGAACCTCTGTCCGTTGCAAAACACTCCGTTGCTTTGCCCGAAGGCGGCATTGACACTTATGTTTTCACCGAGAGCCAAATGAAGGCCGGTGTTGACGTTGAGGGCGCATTTGTTCTTTTGAATCAGACTACTCGTCCTTGCGGCGCTATCATTAAGATGATGCTGGATTTGGGCGCAATCGGCTGGATTTCCGACTTCCAGGAAGAAGGTATTACCACTGATATTGATGCCGTGTACTGGTGCAATGCCAACACCGAATCCGGTTCCTGGGTTGCTACCCTTAAGGATAGAGATTTCACTTCCTATCAAGTTTCCCCCAGAGTAGCATTCTCCCTGCGCCGCGGTTGCGAAGGCGGTGGCGTCAGAGTCCACGCCACCTGTGACGGCAGACGCTACGAGACCAAGCAATATGCCACTACCGGTTTGCTTCGCGGTGAAGAAGATAAGGAAGTTTGGGTCCTGTCCCACCTGTACGAGCCGCTGATTGACGATAACTCCAATGGTGTTATCGGCTCTATCGCAATTCTTAAGTCCCTGAAGAAGATGCAGGACGAGGGCAAGATCAAACTGAAGTACGGCATTCGCCTTGTTTTTGCTTCTGAAATGTATGGTATGTCTGCCGTTGCAGAGACCTATGGCGGTGATTTGTCCAAGCGTTGCATTGGCGCAGTGAATACAGACGGCATTGCCTCCGCAACGGATAAAACATGGTGCAAGGAAATTCTTGTTTGTGAAGCACCTGATTTGCCCGGTTTCGTGGGAAATGTCTTGATGCATACTGCCATTGATCGCTACAGCGAAGTGTATCC
>JAZOSY010000150.1:0-3245 GCA_045657385.1 Faecousia sp.
AAAAACGAGAGAAAATCTTCAATTAGTCAATTGTCTGCCGCTTGTTTTAAAATTATCTCACTCTCCTGAAGGTCCAACCCCAGATGTTCAGATGTTCCAAACACCTTTTACCGTTTCTTCAGAAATCCTGAGATAACAATTTCTTTCAGAGTCACTTAGAACGCTATCTGAAAGTGATTACGGTGCCAGGCACTTCATAAACCGGATGTGGCCACTGATATGCTCCGACAGTTGGTTTTCCTGCTGCCAGATTCAGTGGACGCCCTTCAAAATCCGTCATATTGATTTCGGGAAGGTTGTACCACACGCCGGCACCGAACACCGGAGAAACCTCATACAGCCGCTTTCTGCGGTAGTAGTGCATCGGTCTGTAATCGCCGCCCGTAACATCAACCAATTTCGGGTCTGCCTTCGTAACTGTGCTGGAACACGTCGGCACATTCCATGCGAACGTTCCGGCAACTTTCGTCAACGCCAACTCTTTCGACGTCATCACAATGCAGTTGGTAACGGCATCTGAATTCTTGTTTATTACATACTCCGACGTATTACGCCCAATGAACGTTGTATTATAAGCACGCCCGTAAACATTGTTTGCTCCAAGACTGGTCATCTCGCTTCCCGGAAGATTGTCAACAACGCATGATAGAAGCTGGGCATAACGCATGACACCATTATTTGCGCCGCAGCCCGTTATGTGGCATCGCTCATAAGATCCCGCATATCCAGCCCCTCCTCTATACGCCCAACAGTTGGTTATCACACAATCCGTGATATGAAGTGTTGTATTGAATGTACGGGAATCTCTATACACACCTCCTCCACGCTGATAGCTGTTATCCCCTGAACTTGTTCCATCGGCATATCCGTCGCGCAATGTAAACCCCTGCACACAAGCCCTTGATGAAGATGAATAGACACAACGCGTAGCGTTCCGCCCCATTCCTCCTGTAACCGGATCGGGGGCACCCCAAATTACACTTTTCCCGGCCCCCGCACCAATGACCCTTATGCCATCGCTACTTATTAGGCAAAGACGGTTTGAGACTCCTCCTGATAACGTCTCTCCAAGCTTGTAGTCACCTTCTGCCGCACGAACAACACGTCCTAAATTGACATCACATTTAGCTATTACAGCCTTAAGTGTCAAATACGGCGTCTCCGGATTGCCTCCGTTCGCCGTATCGTCCGAGCCATTAACAGGATCAACATAATATGTAGCGGTAGCAGCACTAACACCACACGTGGTCACCATATCCGATGTGGCAGGAGGAACGATATGAATGGTGTCATCCATAGTGGGAAACACATATGCGCCTCCGACAAGAAAACTGAATATCGCAGGATTGCCTTTGTTCACTGCCTGAACGGTGAACTGCGTAGGCCATGTTTCCGCAAAGGCATAGAGATGTTTTGCGAGAGCCATCTTGCCGCGGGAAATAATGTTACGCCTGTTGTCAAAAACAATGCCGCCGCCTTGAGGTGCCACAACCGTCTGGATGCACCCTGCCGCAATTACACCTGAAGAGGGAATGGTTTTCCCGTTCAAATCCTTGAAAAGATCGACGCCCTCAGGAACTACGATTCCAGCCGAGGAAATTAGCGACGCATCTCCGGCAAATTCCGTTTCACTCCCCTTCAATACGCGGAAATCGTCATAAAGAGGCGCTACGAATTGATACGGCAGCGAATTTGTAAACGAGGCGACAGGTTGTGAAGTCTCGGTAAAAGCTATGAAACCTTCGACACGGGTCACGCAATGGTTTATCAATGTGCCCTTGTAGATGTTCCTTTCATCTTCCGTTCCATTGGAATTGTTGTGCATTACCGAATTGAAGAGAGATGAGTTTTCCGCCGCACCTCTCATGTTATCCACTATTGTGCAATTTACCGCCTTGCAGCCATCATACAAACATTGCGTAGTATAGTTTCGCGTAATAAGACAATTGACGAAATCACACTTTCGCCCGGCAGGACCCGAATTTGAAGCATCATTCTCCGTAATCCAGCATCTTACGGCCGTTACACCGCGCATACCTCCGCCGCGTATGGCCACACAGTTTGAAATTACGCAGTCCACAACACATCCATTACTCACCGAATATTTTTCATCCGTTGTTATGCCGAGAACTCCCGCACCTGAACCATTGACCGTATCCAAACTTCCATTGACAAGAGTAGCCTCTCCATCACGAATAGTAAACCCTTCTACAACACTCCCACTCGCACCAACCATACATACGCATCTGACGTTAGCCCCTCCAACAATATGCGTAACGTCCTTGCCGCCTGTCGAGACAATCTTCAAAACCTTCGATTGTATAAGTACTCGATTGTTCCAGTTATTGTAATAACCTCCACCTTCGTCATAGATACCGGGCTTGACACGGATTTCATCACCGGTCGCCGCCGCATTGACTGCCGCCTGTATAGTCAGGAATGCTGTAGATTCGCTTTTGCCGCGTCCCGTGCCGTTGGCTCCGGTAGCCTTGTCCACCCACCATATTTCTCCTGCATACACTCCAGCGGAGAATCCGACAGCCAGCAGAGCTCCAAGCACTTTTGCATTCATGGCATCAATACCTTTCTCTTTTGTTATTATTTCGCTGAAAACCAGCACTTCTCCTTCGACATGAAGAACACCGATGGCGCACCAGTCCTGTCATAACAGGTATCTTCAGCTCTGTAGCCTTTATCCGGCATCGATATGCGAACACGCCACAATCCCTCAGGCGCAGACGGTGGAATGCGCACGAACCCCCAATCCAACTGATTGCGCCATTCAGAATATTTCTTTCCGTTAGAATCGAAGAGCTTCATCGTTGCAGCCTCACCCGTTCCGCCACAGAAGAATGTCTCGTCCACGCCAGCCGAATGTGCAAAGAAAAGTTCTGAATTACCACGATAGATATCTAGTCCAAACCGCGGTATCGGGGTAAAACCGATAGGCGCGTCACAGCTCTCAAATATAAGACCTTGCGGCAGAACATCACACTGGATACGGTAGAAACCGGCTGTCGGCGCAATAAAAGTACGCAATTCTGTTTTGAAAGAGGCAACGGGGAGTTTGGCAATCTTCTTTCCTTTAACATTGCTGACCGTAAAACAACCATCTTTCTTAAGCTGCCTATTTACAACCCGTTGCATCCTGACATTGAAGTTGACAGGTCCTGGCTTAGCCGCATAAACCCATGCATCAAGACCAAACCGCAATGTAAGTGGTGATAGGGAAACCATCTCGCCTG
>JAZOSY010000151.1:0-1824 GCA_045657385.1 Faecousia sp.
GCTGCTGCCGCTGCAGCAGAGCGAGGACAAACAGCCCGGCCACACACAGGAAATTGTTTACGAGCCGGATGCCACGGCGGTGTTTGATGCCATCGTGCCGGAGTATTTGGGCGGTGTGCTTTACGGCGCACTGTGCGAAAGCCGTGCCTCGGAGCAGGCTGCTCGTCGGACGGCTATGGACGCGGCAACAGAAAATGCCGGCGAAATGATCGAAGCGCTGAGCCTGCAATTTAACCGGGCCCGTCAGGCGGCGATCACACAAGAAATCACCGAGATTGTGGCTGGTTCACAATAATATGCGTCATTCCGAGCCTGCATTAGCAGGCGTGGGAATCCGTTTCTTTTTGCACGGATTGCCACGTCGCCTTCGGCTCCTCGCAATGACGTGAAATCAAAGCGATGCTCTAATTTAAGGAGTTGAATACTATGGAGAACAAAAAGGGAACAGTGGTCCAGGTTATGGGACCTGTTCTGGATATACGCTTCCCGGAAGATGCCTTGCCAGAGCTTTTGCAGGCAATTTCCGTTAAAAACGGGGAGCAGACCATTATTGCAGAGGTTGCTCAGCATGTGGGCGACAATGTGGTGCGTTGCATTGCTATGAGTTCCACCGACGGCCTGGCCCGTGGCGCGGAAGCGGAAAATACCGGCGCGGCCATTACGGTGCCGGTGGGCGAGGCCTGCTTGGGTCGTGTGTTTAACCTGCTGGGTCAGCCTATTGACGGTGGCGAGCCGATCGCAGCCGATGAAAAATGGCCCATTCACCGCAGCGCGCCCTCTTATGAGGAGCAGGAGACCTCCACCGAAATTTTGGAGACGGGCATTAAGGTCATCGACCTGATCTGCCCCTATGCAAAGGGTGGTAAGATCGGTCTGTTCGGCGGCGCAGGTGTTGGCAAGACCGTTTTGATTCAGGAGCTAATCTACAACATCGCCACGCAGCACAACGGCTATTCCGTGTTCACCGGTGTTGGCGAGCGTACCCGTGAGGGTAACGACCTGTTTTTGGAGATGACCGAGTCTGGCGTTATTAAAAAGACCGCTATGGTGTTCGGTCAGATGAACGAACCTCCCGGAGCCCGTATGCGTGTGGGTCTGTCCGGCCTGACTATGGCCGAGTACTTCCGGGATGTGAAGCGGCAGGATGTGCTTTTGTTCATCGATAACATTTTCCGCTTCACCCAGGCCGGTTCTGAGGTGTCTGCGCTGCTGGGCCGTATGCCTTCGGCCGTTGGCTATCAGCCTACGCTGGCAACGGAAATGGGCGCTCTGCAGGAGCGTATCACCTCTACCAAGAACGGTTCTATTACCTCCGTGCAGGCGGTTTATGTGCCGGCTGACGACTACACAGACCCGGCACCTGCCACCACCTTTGCCCACTTGGATGCTACCACCGCGCTGGATCGCGGCATCGCGTCTTTGGGTATCTACCCGGCAGTTGACCCGCTGAATTCTACCTCCCGTATCCTGACACCCGAGGTGGTGGGCAGCGAGCATTACGAGGTGGCCCGCGGCGTGCAGAGAATCTTGCAGCGGTATAAGGAGTTGCAGGACATCATCGCCATTATGGGTATGGACGAGCTGAGCGAAGAGGACAAGCTGACGGTCAGCCGCGCTCGTAAGGTGCAGCGGTTCCTCAGCCAGCCCTTCTCTGTTGCGGAGCAGTTTACCGGCTATGAGGGCAAGTATGTGCCGCTGTCTGAGACCGTTCGCGGCTTTAAGGAGATCATCGAAGGTCTGTACGACGATGTGCCTGAGTCTTGCTTCCTGTTTGCCGGCACCATCGACGATGTGGTCGCAAAATGGAAGGGGCAGGGAAAATGA
>JAZOSY010000152.1:0-3055 GCA_045657385.1 Faecousia sp.
AACAGCTTCGGTATGGTCGCTCTTTGCTCTGTCGGCCCCATCTTGGCCGTTTTATTGCTGGGCACCTTCTCCCGTTCGGAGCTTACATATACCGTGCCGAATTTTGCCGTTGATAACGATGTTTTTGGTGCGTTTCTGCACACAGCAATCCACACCTGCAAGGAGGTTGGCCTGGCGCTGGGAATGATCGTTGTGTTCTTCCTTGCGTGCCAGATCATATTCTTGAAGCTGCCCAAGCGGCAGCTGGTCCGTATCGGTATGGGCGTTATTCTGACCTTTGCTGGCCTTGTGCTGTTTTTGACCGGTGTCAATGTGGGCTTTATGCCCATCGGCTATAAGCTGGGTGTTGCCCTGGCCGGAATGAACCGATATTTGATTGTTGGCCTGGGCCTGGTAATGGGTGTGCTGGTTGTCTTGGCAGAGCCTGCAATCCATGTGTTGAACCAACAGGTGGAGGAAGTCACCGGCGGCTATATCACCAAAAAAGCGATGCTCACAGGCCTGTGCATCGGTGTGGGCGGCGCCATCGCTTTGTCGCTGGTGCGAATCATCTTCGACTTTTCGCTTGCCTACTACATTGTTCCCGGCTATTTTATTTCCTTGGCGCTGTCGTTGTTTGTGCCGCCTGTGTATACGGCTATTGCCTTTGACTCCGGCGGTGTGGCCAGCGGCCCGATGACCTCCGGCTTCATTCTGCCCTTTGCCATCGGCGCTTGCATCGGTCTGCACGGTGAGGGTGCTGTTCTGAGAGATGCCTTCGGTGTGGTGGCAATGGTTGCTATGGCGCCGCTGATCACCATTCAGTTCTTAGGTTTCCGTGCCATTATCCACAACCGCATCCAGCACAAGCTGGCTATGAAGCGGATTCTGGATGCAGACGACCAGCAGATCATCAACTTTATGTAAAGGGGGACGCATATGGAAAATACAATAAACGAATCGGCAATCAAGAAACTGAAGTTGTTGTTTACCATTGTGGACCGCCCCAAGGCCGAGTTCTACTTGGATGTGCTCAGCCAGTTTGAAATCAACTGCCAGATGGTGATCCCCGGAAAAGGCACAGCCAATACGGAACTGGTGGATATGCTGGGCTTAAATCCGCAAAAAGCGGTAATTTTCAGCGTGGTCCGGGAGGATATGGTAGACCCGGTTATGAACTGCCTGGCAGAAAAATTTGAGACCATTCGTAAGGGAAAAGGCGTTGCTTTTGCAGTGCCTATGTCCAGCGTGATTGGCGTGAATATGTACCAGTTTTTGAGTAACCACCGGCAGAAAAGGGAGGGTTTAGGATGAAAACAGAGAATCATGAAGTGATTTTTGCAATTATAAATGCAGGCTTCGCTGAGGAGGCTATGGACCTTGCCCGTCACGAGGGTGTCCGGGGCGGCACGATCCTGAATGCCCGTGGCGTGGCCCGTGAAAAGGAAGCGGTATTCTTTGGCATTACCATTCACCCGGAAAAGGAAATCCTCCTGATGGTGGTGGAAAAATCTATCCGCGATAAGGTACTCAACGCCCTTTATAGCCGAATGGGTATGGGCGAAAAAGCCCAAGGCATTGCATTCTCTCTGCCTGTGTCCGATGTGGCCGGCTTGGTGCAACTGCCCGAGCAGTCCAAATAAACAATTCAGATATTATAGCCGCCTCCACAGAGGCGGCTACAATATTTCAGCAAATAAAGTCGAGAAAAAACTACCCGTATGTTTTATGATTTAGGGGCAAGGTGGTGAACAATGATGGATGAGCGTATTGAAGCCGTGCAAAGAATGCAGGACTATATCGCAAGCAATTTGGAACAGAATATCTCTATGGCAGATCTTTCCAATGCCGCCGGTTACTCTCCTTGGTATTCTTATAGGCTCTTTCATAGTCTGCTTCATATGACCCCGGCTGTCTACATCCGACGGCTGCGACTTTCCCGTTCTGCGTTGCGATTACGGGATGAAAAGGTAAAAATCATCGATGTGGCGTATGATTCCGGCTTTGAAAGCGTGGACGGCTATCAGCGAGCATTTTATAAGGAGTTCGGCTGCAACCCTTATGAGTACTCCGTAAACCCGATGCCCATTTATCTGTTCAAGCCCTACGGCGTAAAATATTCAAAACGAAAGGACAGTAAGGAAATGAGCGAGGTAAAAAGCGTATTTGTTCAAATCGTGGAAAAACCGGCCAGAAAACTGGTTATCAAACGGGGAAAGACTGCGAAGGAATATTTCAAATATTGCGAGGAAGTCGGTTGCGACGTGTGGGGACTTCTGTGTAGTATGAAGTCCATCAGCGATGAGCCGGTGTGCCTGTGGCTTCCGGAGCAGTATATTGCGGAAGGAACCAGTGAATATGTGCAGGGCGTGGAAGTGGCTATGGATTTTGACGGCCGGATTCCGGAAGGCTTTGACATCATCGAGCTTCCCAAATGCAAATATATGATGTTCCAGGGTGAACCCTTTGCAGAGGAGAATTTTGAAGAAGCAATCCTGCAGATGTGGGATGCCATCAAAAAATACAACCCGGAAACCGTGGGTTATCGCTGGGATACATCCAATCCCCGTATTCAGTTGGAACCCATCGGCGCGAGAGGATATATTGAGTTGCACCCCGTGAAAAGCATTTAATAAAAACCTCCCTGCGAGAAGCTCGCAAAGAGGTTAGGTTGTAAGATGAAAGCACCGCCATTTGGCGGTGCTTTTGTTTTATGGGTTGCGACCGGGTCTGTAAGCCGGGTTCTGTCTTGACAGCCATCTATCTAGTTCCGCAATTGCTCACGGAATCAAGCCACCTCTTGGGGACGGCCGGGCTAGCCTATTGTCCCACACACGGTGTTGCTCCGGATAGAGTTTACATCGTAAAACCCATATCTCTATGGGCCGGGTGCGCTCTTACCGCACCTTTTCACCCTTACCTTACGGCGGTATATCTCTGTTGCACTTGTCCTGGGGTCACCCCCGGCGGGCGTTACCCGTTATCCTTGCCCTATGGAGCCCGGACTTTCCTCACCTGGACGCTTTCACGTTCCAGCCGCGGCTGTCCAACCTGGTCGTAAACATTTTACTTGATA